>CAVKBG010000021.1:26826-37648 GCA_963654755.1 Desulfovibrionaceae bacterium | reverse complement strand
GAATCTTTATTTTGTTTTGTTTGACTTGCATTCTCAGCATCAAAAGATGTCTGTAATGAAGATGCTTTATCACCAAAGAATATTTCCAACATGGGAGTTTCTATGAATTTTTCATAATTTCCAGAGCAGTAATCTTCAAATATTTTCTTAAACCTCTTCTCTACTGTGAATTCCGCAAACGAGCCTTTTTCTGCTGCTGAAAAATACTTTTCTTTTTCTTTGTTTTTATTCTTCATTTTTCCTCTTACTCCATCACAGTATACGAAATCTTAAAAACACTGGTTTCGTATTTTTCAATGGCACTTTGTTTTACAGCCATAAATCCACGTGTGATTTTCTGAATGTCGTTTCTTGCGTATTTTCCAGTCGAAGTTTGCTCTGGAAGTCCTTTCTCTGAAGTTGAAGCGTAAATCAGAATCTGTTCAGCTCCATAAACGCCGTCAACAACCTTAAAAACAGTATCTTTCAAATCAGGAAAAGTGCGGATTTCACCTGCACAGATAAAATTGTTCTCAACAGGAAGCCAGTTCTTATCGCCGTTAGCGTCAATGCACAGAATCGCAATATAAGAATCCTTCTCCACAGAAATCATAAACTTCACAATGTCATTCGGATAAAGCATATTCACAAGATTATCCTCGCTGTCGAGCATCGCCGCAGTTATGAGGTAGTCTGGCTTGGGGATATTACGCACGAAATCCTCGTTGATGGATTTTGCAAGTTCATAGTTTGCAGGCTTGTAGTTCAGACCGGGCAAGTTCTTTGTAGAAAATTCAACGGAAGTCTTTTTTGTGTTTCCCGCAAACTGTTTGTAAGAAAAATAAACTGAAACTTTATTGTCCTTTTCTATAAATGAGGAATATAGAACTCCGTCCGGGAACTGCCGCTTTGCCCAATCAGAACTGCTCATGTCATAAACACCGCTGTCGCTAAGCTGCGCCAAGAACAGTTCCGACTGTTGGTCTGCCTTCAAATCAAAAATTTCTTTTCCGCAATCCGAAAGCGCAACTTCTATCACATCTTTTAGAAAAACGGTGAATTCAGAAGCTGAATTTGTCTCCGAGTCAACGGGAAGCTCCACCTGAACCAAAGCCGCATTTTCCGGAATTATTTTTGAAACTGAATTCCTGACAGCCGCCGAAAAATCCTGAGCAAAAACAGAAACTGAACAAAACAAGATTACCACAAATAAAATACTTTTTTTCATATCAATTTTCCTTCTTATTGCTTTCTTTCAATAAACTGATTTTTTACTTTATTAAAAAACTGCTCATCTAAAACAAACGATTGCTCAGCATTTTCAAAAGCCGCAATCAAAGATTTTTCTTCGCTAGAACTCAATCCCATGCCGGAAAAAGATTCACCCTGAAACTGAATAACTCCGTTTTTCTCCAAAGTGACATCACACAAAACTTTTGTTTTTGAAACCGACTCATGGCTTGCAAGTTTTTCACTGTCTACAAAAATTACAAAATTCCATGTCTTTTCTTTTTCACCTGATTTATCTATAAAAAGCGGAATTCCGTACTGCTCTATCATTTTTTGCAGTTTGCTCTGCATTTTCTGCTCGATATTTGCATTGGAACTCATATTTCCTGAATATTTGAATTCAAGTCCGGCATACACAGGAGTTACTTCAAAATTCAAAACTGTCGAATCCGCAGTTATTTCGCCCAGAATATTTTTTTCAATATCACTCACAAGCCTTACTTTCAGACTGTAGCTTCCATAAGCCAAAGACTGAGTATCACCTGAAATTCTGATTTTGTTTTCAGAATTGATTTCATACAGCGCAGCACCGAATGATTTTTCTTTATTAAAAAGTGTGGCTTCCGCTTTTAAGGAGGAAAGATTTTTATATTCATCGGAATGAACCTGTAAAACAGCCAAAAATTCACTGCCCTTTTCAACTTTCTTAAAATAACTCTCATTTTTAATCTTGCAGTTCTGGATTATTCTTTTTGCATACAAAAGAGCATATTCATCCAAAGCGGCTTTTCCACCAGAAGTCTCAACAAACGTTACTGCTTTATATAAAGGATTTTCAGAAACAGCCTTATAAACTGCAATGCAACTTTCCACATCTGATTTTAGTGTTTTATTCCTGCTTTCAATATTTTCCGGTAGCAATGAAGAATATCTTTCAGAAATCTCTTTTGCAAAGGAATCCATTTCACGCTTTACTTTTTCTTTTGAAACACTGCATTTTACATAGCAGACATACTGCTCCTGATTTTTTGATGTTAAATATTTTTCTATATAATAGTTCTCAGGCAGGATTTCCGAGATATACCTCTGCGCAAAAGATTGAATTATCTCTTCCTGCTCGATATAAGGATTTATGATTTCGGAACTGAAATTCCTTGAGTTCTTTGTTTCCAGAGCCTTTGACTGAATGACAGTTCCGTAATACTTTACAACCTGATTAAGAGCGTCATTTCTTGCTCCATCCCTTGCCGCAGTTTCATTCGCAAAGTAGTTTGAAACCCCGATAAAAAACAGACTTTCTTCAGAAACAGGAACGGAATTTACCCAATCAGGACGCTGCGACGGAAAAGATTCCACAAAGACTTTTGCATTTCCAATTGCAGTTTCAATTTTTTCAGATTTTGAATCACGGAGTTTTAATGAACCGCATCCGCTCCATAAAATCGTCAGAATACAAAAAATCAACACAAGAAAATACTTTTTCCGCCACATAAATTTTTCCTAAAAAAATCAGAACAGAGACGAAGGCAAAGAACCGCCAAAGAATTCTGAAACTTTCTCAAGTTGCTTGCGTTTTTCAGCATCCTTTTCAGCGTCAGCCTGTTTCTGATATTCAGCTGCCTTCTGATTGCAGTATTCTTTTAACGCCTTATCAGCTTCAGATTTGTCAATAATCATCAGAACATAAGCTTTGTAATAAAAATCAGAATCAGGTTTTACGTAAGTTTCTACATACCAATCTTTTGCAGGAAGACCTTTTGCCAATCCTTCTGCCATAAATTCTTCAAGTTCTCTTGAAGCTACCTGAGGGTCAAAAACATCACTTGTTATTCCATAAGTAGCTTTAACAGACTGTCCTTTGTCTGATACAAGTGTTCCATAATATTTCACAAGTTGATTGCGACCATCTGCAGAAGCATCATTTCTTGCATCTCTTTCCTCTGCAAATTTTTCACTAACCCCAACAAAAGCAAGTTGCTTGTTAGTAATAGGAACAGAAGTTGCCCACTCAGGCTTTTTTTCAGGTTCTGTTTTTACTGGCTTCAAGGATTCAATTACTGCCGCACGATTTCTTGCCGCATCTTTTTCCGGCGTACTCGCACATCCAACAATCATCAATCCAAGCATAGCGGCAAGTGCCACGCATCCAATTTTTTTCATTTCTTCCTCCAAAAATCAGGGAATTTCCCAATATAAAATTATATCAAAAATAATATACCACTATATCAAATTAATCAATTAAAATTATATATAAATATATCTATCTTGATATAAAATGGATTTAGAAAAGACAGTAATCGACAACATAAAAAGAATTCGCAAGGAAAAACATATCACGCAGGAACAGTTGGCAGAAGCGTGCAACACAGCAACAAGCTACATCGGGCTTATGGAAACCTACAAAAATGTGCCTAAGCTTTCCACAATCGAAAAAATCGCCACCGCCTTGAACGTTGAGCCTGAAATACTTTTCAAAAAATCAGAAGTCGAAAAAAAAGATGAACAGAAAATCCGTATAATCACAGACACAGTCATAGAAAGCATGAGAAAAGAGCTTTACAAGGCAATCAGGGAAAACTGGCGCGCGGAATAAGGACCAAATATTTACAGTACCAAACATTTTCGACTGGCAGTCGGCATACCTGCCCGATAGACAGTCGGCACTACTACCCGACTGACAGTCCGCATAGTCGTCGAGTGCCAATACGCATATCTGTCGACTGTCAATACCAATACCCGCCGACTGGCAGTACCAATGTTTGCCGACTGTCAATACTTATACTAGCCGACAGGCAGTACCAATATCTACCGACTGGCAGTACTAACAGCTATGTACTGTAAATAAAAGCAAAAGCAACCAGCTTATCAACAAACTAAATAAAATCCATAATATAAAAAAAACAATTCTTTTGCTAAAAACATTAAAACCATCAAAAAAAACATAGCAGTCTATAAGAATAAAGAAAAATATAAATTTGTAGTATTTTTTTTCAAAAATCTGCATTTTTTTAAATTTTGAATAAATATATATAATAAATCGCTATGAAAAAGGAGGCAAATAAAATGAGCACAGAAGAAAAGTATTTTTACTGATAGGAATCAGCTAAAAAAAACAAACAAGTCTACGGATAAGCAAAGGTTTACAAAACAACATTATAAAAAACTCCGTAGATTAAACAAGACAGTTATAGAAAGAATCAACATAGTTTCTATTCTATATTTAAGCAAAAAAATGAAAATGCAAGAAATCAAAAAGAAAGTTGCATATAAAAAATAACACATAGGAGTTTTTATTATGATGAATATCAATTCACAGCGCGAAACAAACTTCGCAGTAACATTGACACCCTGCAATTTTAAAGAGCACACCTACATCGCCCGTGTTCCAAGAAAAACAGTAACAACAGATCAAATTCTAGATCTTGTTTCTGCTCATAATCAGGGAATTGATCGCTATCAGATAGGTCATGCTATGGAACTGCTGAAAAAGGAAATTCTTGAACAGGCGGAGCTTGGTTTTGCAGTAGATATTATGGAAATCTGCAAACTTTACATTGCTCCGCGCTCAGGAATAAAATCGCTTACACCAGAAGCAGAAACTGTAACAGGTTTTGAAGCGCGTTTTTGCGCAAACGAGCAGTTAAATGAAAAGCTAAAAACTGTAAGTGCATCAGTAACAGCTATAACAGCTCCTGCTCCTCAGATTTCGCAAATAGAAAATCCTGTAGACGGAACAAAGGATAAGACGCTAAAAGCCACATTCAGCGCACGTCTTATTGGGAAAAAATTAAAGGTCGGAGGCGCAGAAAGCGGAATATGTTTTGTTCCAGAAACAGAAAATAACGAACCAACAGAAGATGAATCTACCTGGATAAAAGTTCCAGAAGAGTTTATAACCAGAAATACGCAAAGAATTCTTGAATTTCATCTTCCGCGCACATTAGAATCCGGCAAAAAATACTTTATTCAAATATGTACATCTACAGGAACAAAAAGCGAGCTAAAAACTCCAATAACAGGAATAAGTAAAATTCCTATTACAATAGAAGAATAAAACAAAAAGCAAAAACTCCCGAAGCGTAGCGTTATTGCCACATTACGCTCCGGGAGTTTCATTTATAGTTTCTTAATAAAAAATTAGCTTTCCAAGACTTTTGCCAAGTCAGCAGAAGTAAACTTGAGATCTTCAGCTACTTTTGCAGCAGGACCAGACTCGCCAAATCGGTCGATTGTAAATAAGTCTTTTTTGCTTGAAACATATTTTTCCCAGCCAAAACTTACACCGGCTTCTGCAACAATAACACGTTTTGCATTTCCGATTATTTCTTTCTGGAATGATTCATCCTGTTTTTCAAACAAAGTCTTATCCATAACAGAAACAACGCGGATATTTTTGCCAGAAACAAGCTTTGCAGCATTCAAAGACATTTCAACTTCAGATCCTGTAGCAAGGATTGTAATATCAGGATTCTTTGTTCCTTCATGAACTATATATGCGCCTTTTCTTACAGTATTTTTCCAGTCTTTGTCGGCTTTTTCATATACAGTGATTGCCTGTCTTGTAAATGCCATGCAAACCGGATGGTCTGTGCTTTCAAGCGCCATTTCCCATGCAACAGCAGACTCTTCCGCATCACCCGGACGCAAGAACTGCACATTAGGAATACAGCGCAACGCTGCATTTGTTTCAACAGGCTGATGTGTAGGACCGTCCTCACCTACATAGATTGAATCATGTGTGAAGATATAGATATTAGGAAGCTTGCTCAAAGCCGCAACACGCAAAGAAGGACGCAGATAATCGCTGAATACAAGGAAAGTAGCCCCGAAAGCTCTAAGACCTCCATGCAAGTTGATTCCGCTCATAACCTGGCTCATCGCAAACTCACGGATTCCATATTCAATTGTACGGCCTTTTCTGTTTGTCTTGCTATAAACACCATCATCGTCTGCAACCTTTGTCTTGTTAGGTCCCTGCAAGTCAGCAGAACCGCCCACAAGCCATTCATAGCATTTAGCCATGCAGTTAAGGCTTTTTCCGCTGGCATCACGTGTAGCAAGTTTATCCCCAACTTTATATGAAGGAGTTTCACACTCGCCAGTTGCCTTATGGTTCCAGTAAGCATCCCATTTCTTTGCAAGCTCTGGATTTTCTTTTGCCCATTCAGCAAACGTCTTGTTCCAATTCTCTTCAGCCTTTGCCCATTCAACTCTCTTTTCTTCAAAGTACTTATATGCTTCTGGAGCAACCCAGAACTGCTCATCGGCAGGAATTCCAAGAGCAGTTTTTGCAGCCTTACAGCCTTCCTCTCCAAGAGGAGCACCATGAACATCAGCAGTCCCCTGCTTTGGAGCGCCCTTTCCAATTACAGATTTTAGGATAATCAAAGAAGGTTTTGAAGTATCACGCTTTGCAATCTCAACAAGGTCTGCAATTTCACCAATATTATACATAGAACCGCGCAAAACCTGCCAGCCATAAGAAAGATAGCGTTTTTCAATATCGTCTGTGAATGTTATATCTGTGTTTCCGTCAATTGAAATTTTATTTTCATCATAGAATACAATGAGTTTTCCAAGACCAAGATTTCCAGCAAGAGAACTGGCTTCTGATGAAACACCCTCTTCAAGACAGCCTTCGCCAACAAGAGTATAAGTATAATGGTCAACAATTGTATGCTTTGGAGTATTAAAGCGGGCGGCAAGCATTGTTTCTGCAATTGCCATTCCAACTGCGGCGGCAATACCCTGTCCAAGCGGTCCGGATGTGCATTCAACGCCATCTGTTTCACCGTATTCAGGATGTCCCGGGCATTTTGAGCCAATCTGACGGAACGATTTTATATCATCAAGTGAAACTTTATATCCTGAAAGGTGAAGAATTGAATAAAGCAGCATCGAGCCGTGTCCGGCGGAAAGAACAAAGCGGTCTCTGTCCGCCCATTTTGAATCAGCAGGATTGTGCTTTAAAAGCTCGCCGTAAAGAACAGCAGCGACTTCCGCAGCGCCAAGAGGAAGTCCCGGATGACCTGAATTTGCCTTCTGGATTGCATCCATAGAAAGGCTTCTGATTGACAAAGCGACAGCTTCGATAGCTTTTGTGTCCATAGTTGTTACACTCCACTAAAATTAAGGAAAATTTTAGTAGTATTCTACAACTAAGCGTCTGTTTTTTCAATCATCTAAAGGCTTAAAAACAAAGGCTTCTTCTATAAGAGTTCTGGACGTGAAATTCTTCTTAGCAAATCCAAAAGCTCGCCTTTTGAAGGACAAGTTTGTATTCCCTTGCGGAATTTTTCATTCTTAAACAAAGTTGCCAAGGCAGAAAGAACTTTTATATGGAACTGTGCAGAATCAGAAAGAATAATAAACATTACGTAAACTTTCTTTACGTCAGGAGCCTGCATATCAAGAGGCTCGCGTAAATACGCAACAACAATCTTGCTTTCAGAACTGTTTTTTACAAGAGGATAGCGTGGATGAGGAATTGCAATTCCATTTCCAACTGCTGTGCTAAGAACTTTTTCCCTTTCAACAAGCTCTTTTTGAAGCTGGTGTGCAGTAAGACCAGAAGGAACAACAATGCGGTCGCATATATACTCAAAGACTTTTGCACAGGAATTTCCCGGCACATTCTCTAAAACTTCTCCACGCTCAAAAAGAAGACCAATATCAAAATCTTCCATAATAAGACACTCCTCGTAACCCGCTTTTACTTTTTCTTAAAAGAACTGATTCTGCCAGCGACACATGAACCGCCCTTTATGACCTTGAACTGGCTTTGCTTTTCCTTTGCAAGAGAAGACTCAAGAATTCCCTTTATATCCTCAAAGTTCCATTCCATTCCGTCCAATGAAAGAAGCAGCGCATCCGCAGTTTCTTCCGCAGTTGGATCAGAAGCTATAGTTTCAATCATGCGCAAGATATGACCATGAAGCTGGGCAAGAACCACAACTTCCTGGCTGGGCAGATTCAGAATCAATTCACCAAGAAAATCAATTTTCCTTACTAGAGAGGAAACGTTTCCATAAAGTTCCAGTGTTTTTTTTCTGACTACTCCAAGGGTCTGATCGGCAAACCAGTTGTAATCTTTTTGAAGAATAGCATATCTTTCTTTAAGCGACAAGATAATTTTTTGAAGCTGAACATCATCAAGAGAAAAATCATCACGACAAATAAAATCCAGCGCATACTTTATATAATCTGTTTTCTTCTGATAAAGAGCATCAAGTATAATCTGGTCATACACAAACTCTGGAATAGAGCTAAGCGTGTACTCCGCAAATGTAATGTTCTTTTTTAGCTCATTGTTTAACACTGCAAGCGTAGAATTCCATTTTCCAAACGCTGGAACTTCCTCGCCTTTTCGCCACAGCCTTGTTTCCACTCCGTAATGCTCAAAAGAAATTTTATTTGTATGTTTAAATAGAAGTTCTTCCGTTGAGCCGCAGTAAGGGACGCACAGAGTTCTTCTGTTTTCAAAAAAAACTGTAACAAGCTGTTCTTCTATAGAAGTCATCGGTCCTCGTTTTTCAAAGCAGTCAAGAAGCCTTTTTTCAAGCTCTGCAAACCACTCAATCCGTTTTTCACCAACTTCCCCCTTGTCGAATCTGGTTTCATCGCTATGCAAAATCATCATATTAAGCTTGCCGGCATTCCAGTCAGTAACACAGCAAAGGATTCTGTCTCCTTTTTTATATCCGTATTTTTCTGAAAGATAGTCTAAGTCAAGCCCCGTAAGCTTAACTGTATTTGAAAGCTCAAAGTCACGTGAAACCAAGTCCAAATCTTTATTTGCAGGATCGGCGGCTATATACTGGGGAGCATATTCTTCACCATAAAGCATGAACATATCTATAGCATCATCACTGTCAAAAATACCAACCTTTGACGGAACTTTTTTTCCCTTTACATAAAAACGAAGAGTTGAAGAAATTCTATCTGTTTCCACAAAAGGCATACATCTGTCGCCTGGAACAAAAACACCCTGCTCTGCTTCTTTAGCTGTAGGAACTATGCTGAAAATCTCACCAGTAAAAGCTCCTGCGTGCGTAACAAATCTGCCGTCTTCAAGCTCAAGAACATTAGGACTTGAACAAAGAAAATCCTCCGCATCTTCCAGCGAAGCAGAAAAGCCAAGGGTGTTCAAGACTTTTTTCATATCCTTTGCAGTGAAAGGCTTTACGTAAGTCCTTAAAAATTTTTCAGCCAAATCTTCTCTTGAAAATCCCATGCTACAATACTAATACTTTTTCACATAAATAAAAAGATTTTAGAAAAAAAATTGAAAATAATAAGCAATAAGTTTAATATATTTTTATAGATAGTCTGAAGTTCGACTTTTTAAATAAATGTCATTATCGGGCTTGACCCGATAATCTTAGGAGGAAAAATGGATTTCATTGAGCTTTCAAAAAAAAGGTATTCAGTAAGGAAATTTTCAAGCCAGAAGGTTGAAGATGAAAAACTTGCAAAAATTCTTGAGGCAGGACGGCTAGCTCCAACAGCGAAAAACTGCCAGTCGCACAAAATATTCATCATAAAAAGCAAGGATGCGCTAGAAAAGATTTACGAGGCAACGCCAATGTCTTATCATGCGCCGATTGTGCTTATGGTTTGCTATGATAAAAACATAAGCTACAAAAACACTGCGGATACCCATTATCCAGACTATGACGGAGGAGAAGCTGACGCAGCTATTGTAACAACTGCAATGATGATGGAAGCCACAGAACTGGAACTGGGAACTTTATGGGCAAGAGGATACGACAGCCAGAAAATCTATGACGCTTTTCCACAGATAAAAGACCTTGAGCTTGTATGTTTGCTAGATATTGGCTACCCAGCAGAAGACTCTGCCCCAAGTGAAAGGCACTTTATGAGAAAAGAACTTTCAGAAACTACAGTAGAACTTTAAGGCAAGCGCCCGCGTTCTTATCACGCAAAATAACAATTTTACATTCCTATGCAATAAGCGCACAGCAAGATGAACTTAGAGCATGGGAATGCTTATGTTCTTTTAGTTTCTGATTGCATCAATATTAGCGCTTCCTGCCTTTACAAACGGAAGAACATTTTCATCTCTTTCTATTCTAAGGCGCACAAATCTAGGACCTTCTGAAAATGCCTTTTCTGCCCATGAAATATCTTCATTTGCATCAATAGATTTAATTCCAAAGCCTTCTGCAATTTTCAATAAATCAGGATTTTTTATAAACTCACTTGCGCTGTAGTTTTTTTCAAAAAGGTATTCCTGCTGCTGATGAACCATTCCAAGAACACCATTTTCAAGAACAATAACTGTAACATTTAAATTAAGCTCGCTCAAAGTCGCAAGCTCCTGAAGATTCATAAGAATGCTTCCGTCTCCAGATATGCACACAATTTTTTTTGCAGGATTTGCAATGGCTGCTCCAATAGCCGCTGGCAAACCAAACCCCATAGTTCCCAAAGAGCCGCTAGTTAAGAACTGACGGGGATATTCCACAGGATAATACTGAGCCGCCCACATCTGGTGCTGCCCAACATCTGTTGTAACGATTATATCTTTAGAAGAAATCCCTGTTTTTTTTGCATTCAGAGGAATTTCGTTTATAAACTTACGCGGATTTAC
>CAVKBG010000021.1:0-26302 GCA_963654755.1 Desulfovibrionaceae bacterium | reverse complement strand
CCATTTCTTCAACGACACAAGGAATTTTATCTTCTGGAGTAGAAAATTTTCTTGCAAAAACAGATTTCTTTACTTCTTCAATGGAACGGATTTTAGGCCATTCTTCAAATTCTGCAAATCCGGTCTGAACATCGCGCGGAACATCAACAAGAACAGGTCCCGGTCGTCCGCTAGAGGCAATTTCAAATGCAAGAGGAATTGCAGTCAGAAGCTCAGAAACAGATTTTACCATCATGCTGTGCTTTGTAATAGGAAAAGAAAGTCCGAATGTATCAGCTTCCTGAAAAGCATCCGTTCCAATCAAAGATGTATTAACCTGCCCTGTAATCGCAACAATCGGAATTGAGTCGCACCTTGCATCTGCAATGGCAGTAAGAAGATTCATTGCGCCAGGTCCAGAAGTCGCCATGCAAACAGCAGGAATTCCTGTTGAACGCGACATTCCCTGGGCAATAAAGCCGGCAGCCTGCTCATGGCGCACTAAAATATGCTTTATAGAAGATTTATTCAATTCATCGTACAAAGGAAGAATTTGACCACCTGGAATTCCAGCGACATACTTAACGCCTTCCATTTCAAGAAGCTTTAAAATAATCTGTGAACCTGTAGCTTTTATCATTCTGCCATTCTATAAAAAAAAACGCCTGCTTTCAACAACAAACTTTTATTGCCATTACCCAATGGATGAACATTGGAATCTACATTGACAAAAGTTCCTTTTTTAGCGATTATTAGCAAGTTATGAAATTTGCATCCCGACAGCAGCTAGAGGCAATGTCAACATCACAGCTTATCGCCTTTGCTGATAAATATGGAATAGATATTCCGGGCGATCTTGACCGCCGTTTTATAATTGGAGAGCTTTTGGAGGCGGAAGAAGAGTTTGAATCGGCAGAAAAAAAGCCGGAAGTTCAAATTTCAGACGATGACGAGCCAGTTCCAGACATACTTCCAAAAACATACAACAATACTTGCATAGACGCCGTTATCAGAAATCCAGCATGGCTTTTTGTGTTCTGGGATATAAAGGAATCTGACATTTCTACGTTGTCGCAGGATTTTTCATTTGAAAGCGCATTTCTTCATATTTCATTTTTTGACTCTGCAGAATCAGAAAAATCAGATGATTCATTTGATGTAAAAATTCCGCTTGAACCTAACGAGCAGTATATTATGATTCCTGGCGGGAAAAAATTCACAAGAATAGACTTAGCGGCTTCTTTCAGCGGAAAAAGCGCAGAAATTCTTGCGTCAACTAGAATGATTGAAATTCCAGAAGAAAGCAAAAAAATTCTTGAAATGCAGCCGGGTAAAAAACTTGACTTTTCACCGCTCGTGCAGCTTTCCGGAATAAAGAAAATTCTGCATGACAACTTTCTGAATCATAGACAGTCATTTTCAAACTAAAGGAATCAACAATGTCTGAAAAAAAACTTGTTTTAATAATAGAAGCAAACCAAGGCTATATTCCGCAAACCGAACACAAAGAAGACTTTCAAGTCCAAAACAGCATTCTTTTTTCCGCTATAACAGAAACTTACATTCCACTTTTGAATATGTTCTGCCAGCTTGAAAAAGAGAATATTCCGTTCAAGCTCGGACTTGTAATTTCACCGTCGATTTGCGCGCTTCTTTCAGATTCCAGAATTCAAGACAAATATATAGAATACCTTGATGAGCTTATTAAACTTGGAAATGCAGAAATTTCAAGATGTAAAAATTCAAACTGCCTTGAACAAGCTAAAAACTGTCTTGAATCAATAGAAAAAACAAAAGCAGACTTTACAGAAACTTACAGCAAAAATCTTCTTGGAAAAATAAGATACTTTGAAAAGCTCGGCATTATTGAGCTTATTCCAACTGCCGCGACATTTTCATATCTTCCGCACTACAGCGATTATCCAGAAGCCATTAACGCTCAAATTGAAACAGGACTTTATTCACAGAGAAATTTTTTCGGCGATACTGGAGATGGGTTCTGGCTTCCATATATGGGATGGAACAAGAACCTTGAAAAGCCGTTGCGCTCTTATGGAATAAACTATACTGTTCTTGACGCAAGAGCAATCTTGTTTTCTGAGCAATGTCCGCAAGAAGGAATATTTTCACCTGTCAGAACAAAGAGTTCTCTTGTAATTTTCGGAAGCGACCCGGACACTCCGCAAGATATAGCAGGCGAAGACGGATTTTTTGCAAACGAAGCCTACCGTTCTCAAATCCGGGATATAGGATTCGACCTTGAACAAGAAAAACTTGGCGATTTTTTTGGAAAAACAAATTCAAGAATTCCAACTGGATTCAAATACTGGAGCAACGAAAGCGAAGATGACGACCTTGTTCCTTATAATTCCGCAGAAGCAAAAAAACAGATTATAGAAGATGCGCTTAGCTTTTACACTTCCAAGGCTGAAAAACTCGAACAGGCCGCAAACATAATGCAGGAAAAAGATGCAGTTTTAGTATGCACAATTCCAGCTGAATTTCTTGGGCAAAAATGGCATGAAGGCGTTGAATGGCTTGAAAACGTAATCAGATGCAGAGCAAGCAAAAGAGGCTTTGAATTCGAGCTTTGCAAAAATCTTTTGGACAAGCAGTTTTCTTTGCCAAAGATTGAGCCTTACCAGTGCTCGGCAAATGGCCTTGGCTACGGAGAAGATCTTTTGGACAACTCAAACAGCTGGATGATACGCTACACAAGAAAAGCAACCCAGCGCATAATAGACCTTGCAGAAAGGTTCCCTTCAGAAACTTCACTTAAAGAACGTCTTTTGAACATGGCGGCAAAGCAAGTGCTTTTAGCTCAAAGCGGAGACTGGCCGGCAATGATTCATGATAGAAAAACACCGGGCTATATAGAAGAACTTTTTAAAGATGAAATTCTTTCATTTACGCGCGTATTTGACTCATTGGCAAGCAACACTGTAAGCACAGAATGGCTTACTTCATGTGAAAGAAAAAACACAATATTTCCATGGCTAAACTACAGAATTTTCAGCAAAAAGAAATAAAGAAATTCAATCTGTAAAAAGCAAAATTTTAGTTGCTTTATGTTATTAATTGATACATTTAGTTTTATATGGTAAAATAAAAAGGCTATGGGCACAATTTTTTTCACAGTTGTAATTTATCCACTGACCCAGATTATAGAACTGGCATTTACATTTAGCAACAAGCTTCTGAAAAACACAGGATTTTCCCTAGTAGGAGTAAGTCTTGCGGTAAGCCTTCTTACACTTCCGCTTTATGCTGTTGCAGAACACTGGCAGGAAATAGAACGCAATATTCAGGCAAAAATGAAGCCTCAAGTTGACAGAATCAAAAAAGTATTCAAGGGCGATGAGCAGTATATGATTCTTTCAACCTACTATAGACAGAATCACTATCACCCGATTATGTCGCTTCGTTCCGCATTCGGAATTCTTATACAAATTCCATTTTTTACAGCTGCATATACTTGCCTTTCCCATATGCCTGCGCTTCAAAAACATCATCTTTTTTTTATTGCTGATCTTGGAAAGCCAGATGCTCTTTTTTCCATAGGTTCATTTTCTGTAAATATTCTTCCTATTTTGATGACAGCAATAAACTGCATTTCAGGAGCGATATATACAAAAGGACTTCCTTTAAAAGATAAGCTACAAGTTTACCTTCTTGCGCTTTTGTTCGTTGTGCTTTTATACAACAGTCCGTCAGGTTTAGTTATATACTGGACAATGAACAACATTTTTTCACTTGTAAAGAACATATTCTATAAGCTTAAGAATCCTATAAAGTCTTTCTACATTGTTTGCGCAATAGGCTCGGCAGCGGCAATAATTTTTACGCTGATTACAAAGAGATTCAATATTGAGCAAAAAGGATTTTTTATTTTTCTGTGTGTGCTTATTTTGTGTTCTCCTATTATTGTAAAGGCTTTGAATCTTGCCGTTGACAAGCTTTTTGTTTCATTAAGAGACAACAAAAAACAAAGGACTTTTCTGTTCTTGGTAACTGCGGCAAGTCTAACAGCTCTGGTAGGTCTTGTAATTCCTACACTTTTAATCGCATCTTCGCCTGTAGAATTTTCAGGAATAGACAACTACCCAAACCCAATGTTCTTTATAAGAAACACATTCTGGCAAAGCATAGGTCTGTGCCTCTTGTGGCCTTCTCTGATTTTCTTCTTATTCAAAGAGCGAATCCAGACACTTCTTTCCGTTGGATTTTTATTTTTGTTTTCTGCGGCAATTGTAAACGCATTTTTATTTCAAGAAAAATATGGCTACCTTTCAAGAATGCTGCTTTTTACAGAAGTTCCAAGCGTGCAGTCATCGGCAGCCCACATACTTATAAACTTGTCAGTACTTGCGGCTATAGCACTTGCCTGCATTGCAGTTATAAAATTCAAGTTTGCAAGACCTGTCTGCGTAATAGGAACATTTTCACTTGTTTCCCTGCTGCTTCTTTCTTTTATTCAGATTGGAAAAGTAAAAGCCGGATACAAAGAATATCTTAGAGTTTCTGCGGAAGGCGGAATTTCTGGAAGCGTAAAACCGATTTTTCATCTTTCTAAAACTGGAAAAAATGTAATTCTGATTTTCCTTGACAGGGCGCAAAATAATTTTGTAGAGCCAATGCTTGAAGAGTCTCCAAAGCTAAAGGAGCAGTTTTCTGGCTTCACTCTTTATAAAAACACAGTTTCATTCAACTCGCATACATTGATTGGCGCGCCTCCAGTGCACGGCGGTTATGAATATACTCCTGCTGAAATAAACAAAAGAGCAGACAAGCCTCTAGTTGAAAAGCACAATGAAGCTATCTTAATGCTTCCGCGGATTTTTACAGAGCAAGGAGAAAATTTTTCCGCGGCCTCAAGCGATGCTTCCTGGGCAAACTACAGCTGGATTCCCGACATTTCTATTTTCAAGCCTTATCCAAAAATTGAATCATTCGTAACAGAAAATGCATATCTTGCGCAATGGTACAAAGACCATCAGGGAGTTGGAAACTTTACAATCACAAGCGATACTCTTAAAAGAAATATGCTTTGGTACAGTTTCTTTAGAACATCTCCATTAATTTTGCGCCATGTTATATATGAAGGCGGAAGATACTGGTCAACAAACACGCAGAATGATGACTTGAACAAATATCTTGGAAACTATGCCGTAATGGATTACTTGAAAGATCTCACGGACTTTTCTTCAAAGACAGAAAATTATTTTTTAAGTTTTACAAACAATGCCTGCCATACTTCGTTTGCACTGCAAGCTCCAGATTATGTTCCTTCCGCGAAAATTACAGACAGGGGAACTTCGGAATATGCAGGCGACAATTCTTACTCTTCAATGGCTGGTGTAATGCACAGGCTTGGAGAGTGGCTTGAATACTTAAAGCAAAATGGAGTCTATGACAACTCAAGAATTTTGATAGTTTCTGACCACAGCTGCTCATCAAAAGAAAAGCCATACAAATGGGACGAAAAATTCAGCGAGATTTCACCGGGAAAATATCATCCTATATTTATGTTCAAGGACTTCAATGAATCTGGAGAATTAAAAACAAGCAACGACTTTATGACAAACGCAGATTCTCCATCAGTTCTTTTGTCCGGAATTATTGAAAACGCAGTGAATCCTTTTACAGGAAATCCAGTAACTTCCAAACTAAAGGAAGACGGCGCGCTTGTAACAATAAGCAATCTATATATGCCGCATCATTTTTCAAGCAAAAACATTTTCACTGTAAAGTCTGATGATTGGTACAGAGTCAGCGATAACATATTTGAATCAAAAAACTGGAAGCAGGAAACAATGGAGGAATTTAAAAAATGACAAGCAGTTTATTGTACATAGATCCTGGCACAGGAAGCATGTTGTTTTCAATTCTTATAGGAGCAACAGCAACTTTATACTTTTTGGCAAGGGCAGCAATATTAAAGCTAAAATTTCTTTTTACAGGAAAAAAAGGAACAGTAGATGTTTCTGCGCATAAATATGTAATATATAACGAAGACAAAAGATATTGGAATGTTTTTAAGCCAGTTCTCGATGCATTTGAAAAACATCAGACAGAAGTAACTTATTTTACGTCCAATAAAAATGATGAAGTTTTTTCATCTGATTATAAATTTGTAAAAGCCGAATATATTGGCGAAGGAAACACTGCCTTTGCAAAGCTGAATCTTCTTTCCGCGGATATTGTTCTTATGACAACTCCGGGGCTTGATGTTTACCAGATGAAGCGCAGTAAAAATGTAAAGCATTATGCGCATTTGGAGCATTCAACTGGAGACGCCACAATGTACCGTCTTTTTGGAATCGATTATTTTGATTCTGTTCTTGTTACAGGAATGTACAAAGAAAAGGACGTTCACTGGCTTGAAGAACATAGAGGCATAAATCACAAGGAAATTGTAAGCGTAGGTTGCACATATCTTGATGTTTATAAAGAAAAGATGGAAAAAATTCCAGATGAGGAAAACCATAAGTTTACAGTTCTTCTTTCGCCTTCTTGGGGACCGAGCGCAATTTTAAGCCGCTACGGAGAAAAGCTCTTGGATCCGCTTTTGCAGACTGGCTGGGAAACAATGGAGGAATTTAAAAAATGACAAGCAGTTTATTGTACATAGATCCTGGCACAGGAAGCATGTTGTTTTCAATTCTTATAGGAGCAACAGCAACTTTATACTTTTTGGCAAGGGCAGCAATATTAAAGCTAAAATTTCTTTTTACAGGAAAAAAAGGAACAGTAGATGTTTCTGCGCATAAATATGTAATATATAACGAAGACAAAAGATATTGGAATGTTTTTAAGCCAGTTCTCGATGCATTTGAAAAACATCAGACAGAAGTAACTTATTTTACGTCCAATAAAAATGATGAAGTTTTTTCATCTGATTATAAATTTGTAAAAGCCGAATATATTGGCGAAGGAAACACTGCCTTTGCAAAGCTGAATCTTCTTTCCGCGGATATTGTTCTTATGACAACTCCGGGGCTTGATGTTTACCAGATGAAGCGCAGTAAAAATGTAAAGCATTATGCGCATTTGGAGCATTCAACTGGAGACGCCACAATGTACCGTCTTTTTGGAATCGATTATTTTGATTCTGTTCTTGTTACAGGAATGTACAAAGAAAAGGACGTTCACTGGCTTGAAGAACATAGAGGCATAAATCACAAGGAAATTGTAAGCGTAGGTTGCACATATCTTGATGTTTATAAAGAAAAGATGGAAAAAATTCCAGATGAGGAAAACCATAAGTTTACAGTTCTTCTTTCGCCTTCTTGGGGACCGAGCGCAATTTTAAGCCGCTACGGAGAAAAGCTCTTGGATCCGCTTTTGCAGACTGGCTGGAATGTCATAATTCGTCCTCATCCGCAGTCAAAAATTTCTGAAAAGGAAATGCTTGAAAAGCTCACAGAAAAATACAAGGACAATAAAAATCTCATTTGGGATTATAACAGCGAAAATATTTATTCAATGAAAAAAGCTGATATTATGATTTCAGACTTTTCAGGAATTATTTACGACTACACTTTCCTTTGCGACAAGCCTGTTATGTATGTAAATTCAGATATGGATTTAGGACCTTACGATGCCTACGATGTTCCGGGAAGAAGTCCGTGGCAGGTAAATGCAGTCCACAGTTTTGGAATTGAACTTAAGGAAGAGCAGTTCAAAAACATAGCCCAAGTAATCCAGAATGCAAGCGATTCCGAGGAACTGAAAAAACTCCGTGCAGAAGCTAAAGCAAAAGCCTGGGAACATCAGGGAAATGCAGGCGAAGAAGTTTACAATTTTATGGTAAAAAAAGACAAAGATCTTGAAGCAGAAAAACTCTAAGATTTACATATTTCAATAGGAGAAAAAAAATGACAGAAAAAGAATTTGACTTGCTTTATGCAGCACATAAAGGAAAAGAATTAGGACAGTTTTCAAAAGACACAGTTTTTATGTGTGAGAAAAATGGATGGCTCAAATCTGGAAAAGTAACAGATTCCGGATATGAAGCGCTCTCTCCTTACAAAGTTGACAATGCAATTATAATGGCAGCCGGAAGAAGCCGCCGCTGTATGCCTCTTTCAAATTATCTTCCAAAAGGACTTTTTGAAATAAAAGGCGACACAATGGTTGAGCGCCAGATAAAACAGCTGCATGACGCTGGAATAAAGCAGATTATTCTTGTTGTCGGATACTTGAAAGAAAAATACTATGAGATGGCAAAAAAATACAAGGATCTCATTGTCATAGACAATACGGAATGGGAAGAAAAAAACAACATTTCATCTCTTTATGCGGCAAAAGATTACTTGAAGAATTCTTATATTTGCTGCAGCGACAACTGGTTTGCACACAATGTTTACTGCGACTATGTTTATGATTCATACTACGCCTGCAAATACACAGATGAATTCCTTGATGAGTATTGTGTAAAAGCCACAGACAAAGAAGGCTACATGACTTCTGTAAAAAAAGGCGGAGAAAAATGCTGGTACACAATCGGTGAAGCTTTCTTTAACAAGGATTTTTCTGCAAAATTTGTTGACTATATGATAAAGGAATATTACGATCCGGAAGTAAAGTATATGCTTTGGGACGATTTCCAGATTCGCCACATCGACGACCTTAAGTTAAAGGTAAAAGGCTATAGCGATGATGAATGCAAAGAGTTCGACACAACAGAAGATATTCTTCAGTTCTATCCGAATTTTAAAGACTTTATAGAACAGTTTTTTGCAGAAGAAGAACTTGTAAATTCTTCAACAAGACTCAACTACCTTTCAAACTATGCTGACACAAAAACATATTCAGTTGTCGCTACAGAACAGCTTACAGGCCGCCTTCATGTAAACGAAAATCTTTTCAAGCCAAGCCCAAAGGTAATGGATGTTCTTCACAATGCGACTTATGAAGAAGTTTATCTTTACGACCTTACACGCGAAGATGAGCTTGCAGTTGAAATCAGCAAACGCGAAGAAATTTCAACTGACCACATTTTGATTCATTCGGGTTCTTCTGACGTTATAAAAACTGTAATGTCGCTTGTGCTTAACAAAGGCGATACAGTTCTTATTTCTGCGCCGTCTTGGAATTACTATAAATCTATTGTTGAACTAAAAATGGCGAAAGCTGAATACTACGATGTTCTGCCTGGCAAAACTTCTTATGAATTCGATGTTTCAGGACTGATGTCAAAAGCCCGCACTGTTTCTCCAAGAATCATTATCATTACAACTCCGCACAACCCGACTGGAGCAGTAATTTCAGCTTCTGACCTTGAAACTATAATAAAGGAAAATCCTTCTTCACTTGTTATCGTTGACGAAGCTTATCTTGGTTTTTCTGAGCAGAAATTTGATGTAAGGCATCTTCTGGCGGCTTATTCAAATGTTGTTTTCAGCAGAACTTTCAGCAAATTGTACGGACTTGCAGGAATACGTGTCGGCTACGGACTTTGCGCTCCAATGGCAAAACAGGTTTTCAGGCTTGATGTGAATCCATTCAGAGTAAACAACATAAGCCGCAAAATGGCAATAGCAGCCTTAAGGGACGACCAATATTACAAGGGGCTTCTAAAAGACATTACTGAAAGCCGCAATTTCTTTATAAATGAAATGAACAGCATTCCGGGCGTAAAGGCTTTTGATTCCGCAGCGAACTTTGTATTTATACATTTCTCTGAAAACACAGATGTTCAGGCATTAAAAGACTACCTTGCCCAGAACGGCTATCTTGTAAGACTTTGGACAGAAGGAAGCAGGCTTGCAATGAGAGTAACTTTGGACAGAAAGGAAACAATGGAGAAAGTTGTTGCCCTTATGAAAGAGTTTCTAGCAAAGTAATTCTGATTAAGAACTTCTAAATTTCAATAGACTGCTATTCAATATGGCAGTCTATTTTTTTATTTCAAGAAAATCATGTCGAGCCATTCAATGCGCTTCTCGCACCAGTCCACGAGAAAGTCAACTTCGCTCTTGTAAGTTTTTCTTGAGCGGTAGCCGGGCGCACGTGGCCAGTTCGCGCTTCCAATTATGTGCCAAACAGAGTCGTTGAGCTTTGCAGACTCATCTAAAGCCCTGCCCTGTTCGCGAATCCATTCAATAGATTGCTTCAATGATTCTCTTGTTTCAGCCCATCGTTCCTTTACAAGAGACACAAACTCATCATCGCCGAACATACGGTTGTACCAGTGGCTCTGATTGATTAAAAATCCTTCATAATCACTTGCCGCGGAAGAATTCTTTAACGGATCAAAAAAGTTAAACATCTGAATCCAGGCATTGTTGCTCAAAAGAGAACCGTAGCTTCCAGGACTAGTCGAGCTTTTTGAAGTGTTTCCAAACGCAATATCGTGGTCCCATGCAGGTCCCATGTAAAGTTTTCCAATGCCGTAGTCATAGTTCATAAAGACAGAGTTGTAGAAATTCGCATCGTAGTTCTTAGAGAATTCCGCAAGCAAATACCAGTCAACGAACGAGTTCATGTCAAAATATTTCTTGTAGCCGTCCGCGCCATTCCATTCATCAGAATAAAGAAGTTTTTCAAGCGACTCAAGTTTTTCCGCCCATTTCTTGTAGTTTTCTAAAGTTGACTTTGGCGAGCGGATATTAAAGCGCAGCCTTGAATCCGTGGAAAAACTGTATGGTCGTCCTGAATGGCTGTCAATTTCAGCAAGAAAACCTTCACCTTCAAATTGTATGCGGTTATCTTCAACTTCGACTTTCTCGGTAACTGAATAAAGACCTCTGTATTTTCCATTTATGAAAAGCGTTACATAGCGGGACTCAGGATTCCATCTCATCTTGTTCCAGACATTGTGCGTAAGGTATTCGGCGTAGTAATTTCGGAGCATTGAACGGTCGCAGGCATTCGCCATCAAAATCCACTTGCGCGCGCCTTTCATTCCAAGAATACTCGCTGGGCTTTCAAGCTTTAAAAGGTAAGGCTTTTTCTGTGTGAAAGTTGTTTTCCAAGTTGAATTTCCGTGCCCGCGCAGTTTACATTTACCAGAAACTTCTTCATATTCTGCGGAATTTCCAAGCGTGAACGAAGCTTTTACATATTTTTCCTTGCTTTTTATTTCCTTAAGTTTATCCGTAGAAATTTCAAGAATCGGAAGACCAAGTTTTTCACATTCGGAAACTGTAATCTTTAAGTCTGAAGAAACAAGAAATGCAAAAAGTGAGGCAATGACAAGAAGAAAGAGGGAAAGACAAAAAACATGAGAATATCTTCTTATTCCGTGAATAATTTTCATTTTCCGCTCTTCCTAGTCAAAATACTGCAATAAAACAAAAAACAGTTTTAGTATGTAACTTCGCCGTCGTGCGCGAGGATTGTCGAAGAGGCGACATTTTCCGTGTTCGCAACTTTCTGCAAAAGCGCGGAATCGTCTTTCGAGCGGATTTCAACAACGAGATTCACTTTTCCGTTTGAAAGCGCGCGGCTTTTCACAGTGTAATATTTGCAGAACTCTTTTACAATCGACATGATTTTTTCTTCAAGCTCGTAGCCGCTTCCGCTCACCATCAGGATTTTCGGAGCTTTCGCCACAGGAATTCGGTCAAAAACAAAAAGCGCGACAGTCAGAATGAACGCAAGAACGCAAGAAATCTGCGCAAGACCAGCTCCGCAGATAATTCCGGTTGAAATCGCCCAGAAAAGAAAAACCAAGTCCATCGGGTCTTTAATCGCAGTCCTGAATCGAACGATAGAAAGCGCGCCGACCATACCAAGCGAAATCACAACGCTCGACTGAATCGTAAGGATAACGCCCGCCGTAATCAGAACAAGAGCAGGAAGCGCGATGTTGAACGACTTTGAGTAAAAAGTCCTTCTCGTCAAAAGCCTGTACGCAAAGAAAATGTAAAGCGCGAAAAATCCCGCAATCAAAAACACAACGATAATGTTCTCAGGCGTCGCGTCGTATCTCGTGAATCCCTGAATAAACGACTTCTTGAAAATATCCTTGAATCCCATAAAAACCTCACTTTTTGCTTTTTATAAAATAACCAAATAAATTGCTGAATCTTAAGCACGAAATCCGCATCGCACTCCCTGAATGTCGAACTTCCTGCAAAGATAATATTTTGAGAACGAAGTCCACTGCAGCGCGCTTGTCTGGAGCGTCTCGTTTATAAAATCCGGCAGAAGCTCGTCGTATTTCACCTCAATCATATTTGTCCCGTACGGAAAGATTGAGCGGAAAGCCGCGTCCTCGTTGAAAAAATCCTCAATGTTGCTCGAAGAGCGCAGATTCCTGTCAAAAGTGATTCTCACGTTTCCGTCGTCATAAGTGAAAGGAACTCTCTCATAGGCGACAAACTCAACCGGGCGGAGCGCGCGGAACTGCATCTGGCAAATCAGCTTTTTCAAGAGATAAGGAGTCTCGCTTGTGAAGTCCGGGATTTTTCCTGCCATAATCTCCTCGAGCGTTCCAAGCGGAACCGGGCATGAAGTTTTAAGGCACATTCCGTTTTCTTTTCGTTTTAATTCAAGCGAAATACGGTTTTTCTGGCAGTTGTAGATTCTGATTCTGAATTTCTCGCGCGGGTCTGTGCCGTTCTCGTTTTCAAGATAGCACGTGTTGAAGATGTCATCGAAATAAATGCTTCTGATTGCGTACTCGCCCTTCTCGCCGGCGTTCTTGTCGCGCGGAAGAATCGCGTCCAGCCGCTGCTCAATCGCAGAAAGCGTGATTTCAGGAGAAAGATACTTGAACTCGTGGCGGTACTTTGCGCTCATCTAAAGCCTCTGGTTACCGAATAAACGGTAACTAAATCTAATGTTACAACTATTATACTTCATTGTCAAGAGTACGGGGGGGGTAAAAACCGCAAAAAAGTTGAAGAAAAATGCAAATAATGCTATAAAAAAGTATGCAATTAAAAACAAACTCTTTTTTGCAGTTGGCAATCCTAGCAATTCTTTCCGCAGGCTCAATACTGATGTTTTCAAATTCATCAAAAAATCAGATTACGCCCGAAAAATGCAAGGAAATAGGTCTTCCTGTCATGCACATTGACACAATGGCAGGAAAAAAAATAAATTCAAAAATAAACTATGTTACGGCAATGTACGAAGCCGAAGAACTTTCAGGCTCATGCAAAATCCGCGGACATGGAAACACAACTTGGCAGACAAGAGAGCTTTACAAAAGACCTTATCTTATAAAACTAAATAAATCCGCTCCGCTTTTTGGAATGGAACAGTCAAAAAAATGGATTTTAATGGCGAACACTGCGGACAAAACTTCGCTTAGAAACGAATATGCTTATTTTCTTGCAAGAAATGTATGGAACAGAATGAAATGGACTCCAGATGCAAGATTCGCCGCAGTTTTTATAAACGGAAAATTCAACGGACTTTATCAAGTTACAGAAAAAATCGAATATAAAAAACTCGCGCTTCCAAAAGGCTCATTTCTTGCCACAGTAAATTCAAGGCTAAACAAGGAATGGAATTTCCGCACATCACGCGGAACAAAAATCAGCATAAGAATGGAAGAAAAATCCGAAGCTGAATACAAGCAAATGGAGCAGATAATTCAAAATGCCGAAGATGTGATTTTTTCACCTGATTTCAAATCCGCGGAAAAAGGCTGGCAAAGCGTAATTGACGAAGATTCATTTGTTGACTGGTATCTTATAAACGAATTTACAAAAAACCACGATGCAAAATTTCAGGCTTCATGCTATTTTTATTATGATTCGCAGGCAAAAAAAATTTTTATGGGTCCGCTCTGGGATATGGATATTTCATGCGGAAACATAAGCTATGACGGCTGCCAAGACCCGGAAGGATTTTGGGTAAACAAAGACCAATGGTACAAGCGGCTTTTTGAAGATGAATATTTTGCAGGCAAAGTCGCCGAACGCTGGAATGAAAAAAAATCAGAACTTATCGCCTCTTTCGACTGGATTGAAAGCGAGTCAAAAAATGTAAAGCCGTTTGTAATGCTAAATGATTCAGTCTGGCACAATCTTGGAAAACGCCAATGGCCTCATGCTCCCGGCTGGAAAAACCGCAAAACTTACGAAAGCGAAGTTGACTATATGATTGGTTTTCTAAAAAAACGCGAGCAATGGATGAGCAACGCATATTCTGGCAATTGAATTTCCATTTTCAAAGTGATATAATATTTGCCAAGATTCTGGCAGGCTTACATTTTTAGCCAGATTCATATTTCTACATATCTCGAGGTAAACGGTATGAAGTACACTGCAGAAGTGGAGCACATGTGCCCGTTGGCAAAAGGTGCTTATCACGGACCTGCTCCCATCCCTGAGGAAGGCGCATGGGTTCAGGCAAAGACTCAGGAAGATATTTCTGGTTTCACACACGGAATCGGCTGGTGCGCACCTCAGCAGGGCGCTTGCAAGCTGACTCTCAATGTCAAAAATGGAATCATCGAGGAAGCTCTTGTCGAGACAATCGGATGCTCAGGAATGACACACTCCGCAGCGATGGCTTCTGAAATTCTCATCGGAAAGACAATCATCGAAGCTCTTAACACAGACCTTGTATGCGACGCAATCAACACTGCGATGCGCGAGCTTTTCCTTCAGATTGTATACGGACGCACTCAGTCCGCATATTCAAAAGACGGTCTTAAAGTCGGAGCATCTCTTGAGGATCTCGGAAAGAATCTCCGCTCACAGGTCGGAACAATGTTTGCAACACGCAAGACAGGTCCGCGTTACCTTGAAATGACAGAAGGCTACGTTGAAAGCTGCGCAGTTGATAAAGACAATCAGATTATCGGATACAACTGCATCAACTTTGGAAAGCTCATGGACGCTCTCAAAGCCGGAACTGATCCGAAAGAAGCAATCGAAAAGGCACGCACACACTACGGACGCGTTACAGAAGATCAGGGCATGGTCAAACTCATCGACCCTAGAAAGGAATAAGGAGGAATACAATGGCAACATTATTTGAAGATTTTGAAGGTCGCATTCCTCAAGTAAACAAGGCTCTCAAGGAATATGGATTCGCGGAAGGAGAAGCAGGACTTCAGGCTGCACGCGATCTGTGCAAGTCAAAGGGCTTTGATCCTTATGAAATCTGCCAGTCAACACAGCAGATCTGTTTTGAAGATGCAAAATGGGCTTATGTTCTCGGCTCTGCAATCGCCCTCAAGAAGGGAGAAAAATCAGGCGGAATGACAGGAAGCGAAGCTGCCGCTGCAATCGGAGAAGGACTCCAGGCGTTCTGTCTTCCGGGTTCTGTAGCTGATGACCGCAAGGTTGGTCTCGGACACGGAAACTTGGGCGCACGTCTTCTTTCTGAAGAAACCCAGTGCTTCGCATTCTTGGCAGGACATGAGTCTTTCGCAGCGGCTGAAGGCGCAATCAAGATTGCCGCAAATGCAAACAAAGTCCGCAAGAACAAACTCCGTGTAATCCTGAACGGTCTTGGAAAGGATGCAGCTCAGATTATCAGCCGCATCAACGGCTTTACTTATGTTCAGACAAAATTTGACTACTTCAACGGAAACGGAACTGACAAGGCTCTTACAGTCGTAAAGGAAGTTCCTTACGGAAACAATCCTGACCGCCTCATCGTAAAATGCTACGGAGCAGACGATGTACGTGAAGGCGTTGCAATCATGTGGCACGAGAATGTCGATGTTTCAATCACAGGAAACTCAACAAACCCGACAAGATTCCAGCACCCTGTTGCAGGAACTTACAAAAAGGAACGCCTCCTTGCAGGAAAGAACTACTTCTCTGTAGCTTCAGGCGGCGGAACAGGACGCACACTTCACCCTGATAACATGGCTGCAGGTCCTGCTTCTTACGGATTTACAGACACATTGGGACGTATGCACTCTGACGCTCAGTTCGCAGGCTCTTCTTCTGTTCCTGCCCACGTTGAGATGATGGGCTTCATGGGAATGGGAAACAACCCAATGGTAGGCTGCACTGTAGCTTGCGCAGTAGCTGTAGCTGAGGCTTTCAAGAAATAATTGAAGCAATTCCGTAAAGGTTGTTGAATGCAGACAGGCGAGTTTTTATGTTTTTTGCACAGCAAAAATGCGAGCATTGCGAGCAAATAAAAACTCGTGTTTCATCCGAAGTGAAAACGAAGGATGAATACTTGTACTGTAGCTTGCGCAGTAGCCGTTGCTGAAGCTTTCAAGAAATAAATTGAAAACACTTTTTAAGTGTTAAACAAACACAAAAGCCGTTTGGAAAGTTCCAAACGGCTTTTCTTATATTTGGTAAATTTTTATTTCTTCAATCTAAAAAAGATGTCGCATAAGAACAAAATGCTTTTACCCGTGAAATAAAGGCAACTTCAATTCTGTGCGTCAAGAATTTTATTTTGGGAGCTTTTGCCGCTCCAATTCCATAGATAATCCAATATTCATCATGCTTAAAAGCAACGACAACAGATCTAAGATTATTTTCTTTTACACGCACAAAAGAAATGCAAGCCATGTCATTTAAGTTTTTTGATTTGTAAAGCAGGAAATTCTCATAATCCGTTTTTATAGAAATTTCCGCAGTGTAAACTTCAAAAGGAGGCATTTCCATATCAACAGTAAAATTGTGAATTCCGTCAACCTGCGAATCAGAAAGAATTTTGCAGTATGAATAAAGCGGAGTTGTCGTCTTGTGCCGTTCCGAATAATAAGGAATTTCTGTATAAGACTCAACATTTGAAAGAAGCACAGAAAGTTTTTTTATAACTTCATCGCCATCACTTGCTTTTCTAATCTGAAGAACTTCCACAAAATAATGCGGATTCAGTTTTTTAAGTTCATCAAGACAGGAATTTATTTCCGCATTTTCCACATCCAGACAAATATTTTTGTACGAGCTGATATTCCGAATTAGAATTTCACCATTTAAAGCCGAGTCAAGTTCCTGCTCCGAAAGCTTCGAGTTAAACGGAAAAGCAAAAGAAGCAGAAACAAGAACAAAAAATCCGGCAAAAAAAGCAAACGCAAATTTCATACGCTAAAAGACAATATCAATCACTTCCTGAACATTTGACACTGGAATAAATTTTATTCCGCTTTTTACGTGCTCTGGAATTTCATCAAGGTCGCGGACATTCGCCTTTGGAATTATAATCGTCTTTATCTTGTTGCGTTTTGCAGCGACAGTTTTTTCTCTAAGTCCGCCAATCGGAAGCACCTGACCTGTAAGGCTAAGTTCCCCGGTCATTGCAAGGTTCGGCTTTATTTTCTTTCCTTTTAAAAGTGAAGTAAAAGTTACCGCCATCGTAATTCCCGCGCTAGGTCCGTCTTTTGGAGTTGCGCCTTCTGGAATATGAAGATGAACTGTGTTTTCTTCAAACCACTTGCTGTCTTTTATTTTATTTTCGATTGCAAACTGACGGCTCCAGTTCATGGCAATCTGCGCGCTTTCCTTCATAACATCGCCCATTTGTCCTGTAAGCTGAAGTCCGCCTTTTGAAGACTTTATCGCAATTGATTCCAAGAGCAAAGTGTCGCCGCCCATGCTCGTCCATGCAAGGCCAATCGCAGTTCCGGGAACAGAAGCTGTCTTTATCTGGCTTTCATCAAAAACCGCCTTGCCAAGATATTTTCTGACTTCCGGAATATCGATGTTGAAATTTTTCTTTGCAACAGCTTCGCCAATCTTTGCAGAATCAGTCGCTCCATTTTTTTCAAGCTGACTTACTTCCGCAGCGGCAAGTTTTCTGTTTATTTTGTCAATGCACTTTTCAAAATTGCGGACTCCGGCTTCCCTCGCATATTCAGTTGCAATCAAAGCTAAAGCCTGCTTTGAATATTTCACCTGATTTTTTTTGAATCCATTTTTAACAAGATTTTTTGGAAGCAAATATTTCCGCGCAATTTCAATTTTTTCCTGATCTATGTAGCCGGAAAGTTCAATAATTTCAGCACGGTCAAGCAAAGGACGAGGAATTGTGTCCAAAGTATTCGCAGTAAGAATGAAGAAAACTTTGCTCAAATCAAACGGCAAATTCAAATAGCTGTCTCGGAAAGTTGAATTCTGCTCAGGGTCAAGAACTTCAAGCAAGGCAGCTGAAGGATCTCCCTGCGCGCTTGCATTCATCTTGTCAACTTCATCAATCATAAAAACAGGAGCTTTTGACTTTGTAATTTTCAAGCCTTCGATAATTTGCCCCGGCATAGAACCAATGTAAGTCCGCCTGAAGCCTTTTATCTTGGACTCGTCATGTTCGCCGCCCACGCTGAATCTAAAAAATTTTTTGTTCATTGCATTTGCAATTGAATGTCCCACGCTAGTTTTTCCAACTCCCGGAGGTCCAACCAAAATCAGCACAGAACCTTTCCCATCATTTTTAAGCATACGAACCGCAAGATATTCAATGATGCGTTTTTTTACATCTTCAAGACCGTAATGGTCATTTTCAAGAATCTTAGAAGCTTTTTCAATATTGTAGTTTTCAAGCGGCTCGTCATTCCATGGAAGAGAGCAAACCGTTTCAAGATAGTTGCGGCTCATGTTGTAGTCCGGATCATGCGGATCTAGCAAATGAAATTTTTCAAGCTCGCTGTCCAACGCTTCCTTCACTTCACCTTTAAAATTAAACGATTCTATCTTTGACTTGAATTTCTGATAGTCGCTTGTTTTTGAGTCTCCGGCAATTCCAAGCTCTTCCTGAATGCTTTTCATTTCCTCGCGCAAAAAATATTCACGCTGATTTTTTTCAACTTTTTCATTCAACTCAGTCTGAATCTTTTTCTGAACACGGAAAATTTCCTGCTCTTTTTTTATAAAGACAAGAACCTGCTCCATTCTTTTATGAACATTTGTCATTTCAAGAACTTTCTGCTGCTCTTCCTTGTCGATATTCAAAATTGAAACAATGAAGTCCGCGATTTTTCCGGGATGATCAATGTTCACCATGTTAAGGCGCATTTCCTCGCTGAACATCGGATTGTTTTCGCTAATTTCCTTCATTTCGCTTATAAGAGCGCGTGTAAGAGCCTTCACTTCAAAAGTGTTGTCCTCTTCGTCCTCAAGATATTCAACAGCCGCGGCAATAGGATTTGAACTGTTCAAGACCTTGCGGATTTTAAAACGCTGCAAAGTCGAAACAAAAACATTCACGCCGCCATCCGGCAAATTGATTTTTTTTATAATGCGGGCAACAGTTCCAACTTTATGGAGATCAACAACAGTAGGATTTTCCTTGTCTTCTTTTAGCATAACGATTCCGATAAAACCGTCGCCTGCCAAAGAATCTTCGATAACTTTTATGTCCTCGGAATTATTTATCATAAGCGGCGTAAAAATTCCCGGAAAAATCGGGCGGCCGCCAATAGGAAGAATATTAAGTTTTAAAGGAAGCTGAGTTTCAGCTGGAAGCCCTAAAATTTCTTTTTCGTTTGGTTGTTTTTTCATAGACTATAATATAATCAAAAATTTAGAAAAATACAAATGACAAAAATTTTTCAGTCAGCTTCAATCAGAGTAAAGCCGAATTTATTGACATCGAAAAGTCCGCGCGGAGTAAGTTTTATTTCAGGAATCACTGGCAAACTTAAAAATGAAAGAGTCATAAAAGGCTCAATTTCACGGCTGATTCCAAGCTCATTCCAGGCAAGTTCCAAAAGATTTTTCAGAGTCTGGCTTACTTCCGCAAAATTTTTGTCAGACATCAAGCCCGCAATCGGAAGAGACAAAGAGCCAATGATAGTTCCGTTTTTTACAAGAATAATTCCGCCGCCCATTTTGTTAAGTTCGTTTATTGCAACAAAAATATCGCTGTCGTTGTCGCCTGCGGCAATAATATTGTGGGAATCATGGGCAATTGTTGTGGCAATCGCACCTCTGTGAATTCCGTAGTTTTCGATAAGGCCTTTTCCGATTTTACCAGTTTTCCTGTGCCGCTCCATTACAACAAGTTTTTGAATCTGCGGATTTTTTTTGCAATCAAAAATTCCGTTTGTTAAATTCACTTTTCGAATTTCGCACTTTGTTACAAGCTCATGATTTTTTAAACTTATGACTTTTGCGTTTTCAGAATTCAATTTTATTGCCAAATCTTCTATTATAAATGGCTTGATATGAACTGAATGAGTTACAGCCTTGTCTACCCTATTGCGGATTTCAAAAAAAGCCTTTCCATTTTCCGCAGCGAGTTTTCCGTCTATAAAAACTTTTTCAGCTTCAAAATCCTCAAGATTATCAAAAAGCACAATGTCCGCAGAATATCCCGGCGCAATCAGCCCGACATCATTCAAGCCGTAGCATTCCGCAGCGTTCACGGTCGCCATTGCAATCGCCGTAAAGCAGTCAAGCCCGTTTCTTACAGCAAGCTTAAGATTTGCGTTTATATGCCCGAATTCAATTATATCCTGCGGATGCTTGTCATCAGTGCACATTGCGCATCTTCTTGAATTTTCTTTTGTTACCGAAGGAAGAATTTCCGCAAGATTTTGGGCAGCAGAACCTTGGCGCAAAAGAACGTACATTCCGTTTTCAAGCCGCTCCAAAACTTCCTGCGGAGAACTGCATTCATGGTCAGTTTTTATTCCCGCCGCGGAATACGCATTTAAAGAAAAACCGTTCAGCCCAGGCGCGTGTCCGTCTATAATTTTCTGAGCATTTTTTGCCGCGCAAATTTTTTCCAGAACTTCAGAATCGCAGGAATAAACTCCGGGAGCGTTCATCAATTCCCCAAGTCCCAAAATTTCAGGCTCTTTTAAAAGCTCTTCAACAGCTTCCGAATCAAGAACAGCCCCGGAATCTTCAAAATCAGTGGCGGGAACACAAGACGGAACCATAAAATGAACTTTCAGCGGAACCCGGCGCACAGAATTAATCATAAAGTGAATTCCTTCTGAACCGCTGACATTTGCAATTTCGTGAGGGTCGGCAATTACCGTAGTTGTGCCTTTTGGAACTACAAGCTGCGCAAAAGATTCCGGCGTGCACATTGAAGATTCAATATGAACATGAGCGTCAATAAGCCCCGCAACCGCAAAAAGTCCGTGCGCCTCAATTTCAGTTTTTCCGCGGTACGAGCCAACGCCGGCAATCAAGCCTTGCTCCACCGCAATGTCCGCATTTTTTACAGTCCGCGTTATAGGATTTACAACACGGCAATTTTTTATCACAAGCTCCGCCTCGCATTTTCCAGAAGCAGCATTTATAAGGAGCGAAATTTTCTTTGCATTCATGCTGAAATTGTAAAACCCGGCAAAAAAAATAGCAAGAAGTTTTTTTAATTTTGCGTTTTAACAGAAAACTAACAGATTTTTAATCGTGCGTTAAAAAAGAAAATTTAAATATCAACCATGACAATAAAAAAGCATATTTTTCTTTCAAACATTCTTATGATTATAATTCCTTTTTTGGCAGGAACAGCCGCAACTCTTTTTGCAGGACTTTTATTCTGGAACATTTTTTTCAGGCAGTACATGGACGAATCCGTGGAAGACTCAAGGCTCAAGCTTGCTTACGTAATGATGATTCACCAGATGAAATCCTACATAAAAAACGGAAAAACCGACAGCGAAAGCTTTCTTTCCATGCTCGATTATGCGGACACCCATGGAATTTTTCTTGAAGCAATTTCTGAAGACGGAAAAATAGTGCGCTCAGTCGGAAGCCAGACTCCAGAAACTCAAAAGTTAAAGGAATTTCTTTGCGAACTCGGCGGAAAAGGAAGCATAAATTCAGAAGGCGCAAGCATATACGGCACAAAAATAAAAATCAGCGGAAAAAACTACCAAGTCATAGTTTCAGGAAAATTCAACTGGCGGGAAAACCAAACCAACGAAAGATTCTTTTTTGCAATAATAACATTTATCGCAATAATCGCGCTCTTAGCAGTTTTTATCACAGACAAAATTTTAACAGAACTCTTGCTCAAAAAAATTTCAGAAATCTCAAAAGATAAATAATTGACGATTTTTATTTGCGGGGAAAACACATAAAAAAATACTAAGTTCTATTTAGAGTTTTGATAAAAACAGCCACAAAACTGTCATAAATTTACAACAGATTATCGGGTCAAGCCCGATAATGACATTAAATTATAAAACTCAACATTCGACCTACCATAGCAAATTTATAGTTGTCAAATTCCATTACAATATATTTCTAGCCATAAAAAAGGACTGCAATTTAGCAGTCCTTAAGTGCGGAGAACCTGACTTGAACAGGCACAGCTTGCGCCACCAGCACCTCAAGCTGGCGTGTCTACCAATTCCACCATCCCCGCATTGCTTTTTGCAAAGCGTGATACTACTATATCAAGCTGAATAAATTATGTCAATAGAAAAACTTCTCTTTTTTTCAATTTATAAAAGAAATTTGCAGTTGATTCTATCAGTTCAAAAAAGCTATAATCTACACATGAAAAAAATCAACTTTATAATGCCAATTGCGCTTTCTATTTTTTCATCCATTTTTGCCCAGGAAGCCCTAAAATCAACAGAAGAAGAATACTATGACTTTTTAAGCCTCACAGGAGCTACGGAACGCCCCGCTCTCAACTACCGCACACTAAGCGACAGCGAATGGCAGATTACAGACGAAAGCCAGAATATTTGGAAAGACAACAATCTTGGAACAAAACGCACTCTATACGAATCTGACACAGCAGAAACAAACTGGTTCACATCCGGAATCGACCGCAGCGTAAAACTAAAGCTCTACGGTCCTGAATGGTTCAACAGCTACAACACAAAAGCCCCTTATGGACAGAACGATGGCGCGCTTTGGCAAGGAAAAGGCTACAACACAAGCCTTAAAGCTGGAGCAAGGCTAGAAGCCTACGGATTTGAACTGACATTCAAGCCGCAGATAAGCTGGAGCCAGAACAAGGAATTTGAACTTTTTGACAACAGCGAATATTACACTAACAAATACGCATATATTTGGGGATATGGAAATGATGTTGGGGCAGATGCTCCGCAACGTTTTGGAGATTCGTCATTTTGGACTTTTGACTGGGGCGACACGGAAGCAAGATATTCCTGGAAAAAACTTACAGCCGGCTTTGGAACCCAGGCAATTTGGCTAGGTCCGGCATTCTTAAATCCAATGTTGCATTCAAACAATGCCGCAACTTATCCTAAATTTGACGTAGGCTTAAGAAAAACAGAAATTCACATACCGCATATAGGATGGAATATCGGTCATATCGAAGGAAGAATTTGGACAGGCTATCTCACAGAATCAAAATATTTTGACAATGATTCTAGCAACGACCACAACTTAATCCACGGATTTGTATTTAGCTACGCTCCGTCATTTTTGCCAGGATTTACTATTGGTCTAAACAGAACTTGCCTTGTAAAATCTTCAAAGGAAAATCTTAAATATATAATACCTGTTGGCAACAACACTCATGTAGGAGAAAAAGGAGCTGGGGAAGATCAAAAATTCTCGTTTACAGCAGATTATTTGTTTCCTTCTGTAGGATTTGAAATATACGGAGAAATCGGAACTGATGATTATGCGCCAGGAGGCGGATTCAAAGGCTATCAGCGTTACCTTACTCACACAATGACATACACGGTGGGCGCAAAAAAATCAATTACAATTTCAGAAGAAAAAAAGATATACAGCGAACTTGTCTTTGAATGGAACAATACAGAAATGTCCCAAAACTATCAGCTTGTTGGAGGTTACAGTTTTGGATTCCATTATCAAATCACGCAGGGATACACAAACAGAGGCCAATGGCTAGGCTCTGGAATTGGCTACGGAGGAAATTCCCAGCATTTAGAATACAGATTGTACTATCCAAAAGGCTCTACATTTTTATTCATAGGCAGAAATAATCCAGACAACAGCTATGTTTATGCAAAAGCAATAAATTCCAATACTTCAGAAACAAACAACAAGTACAGCCACTCATACAAAGCAAATTACTATTTTGGAGCAACAACCACATATTTCATTACCAAAAGCTTTTCTGCAACAGCTGGAGCAGCCTTCGACTTGATAATAAATCCAGTTTACAATATAAGAAATGAAGCCAAAGAAACTGTAGGAAATGATCAGATTAACAACTGGCATTTTGAGCTTGCTTTAAAATACAGACTATAGGAATTATTTAATTGTCAGAACAAGAAACCGCAAAGCCTAAAATAAAACTTTCTCGCACAAAAAATGCTGTCAGAAATATCTACAGCGGACTTTTCAATAAGATTTTTACTATATTCTTTCCTTTTTTAATAAGAACTGTTCTCATTAAGAAGATTGGAATTGAATATGCGGGATTAAACAGTCTTTTTTCATCAATCTTGCAAGTGCTGAACCTTACAGAACTGGGATTTGCAAGTGCTGTTGTCTATTCTATGTACAAGCCTATTGCAGAAGATGACAAAGGCACAATTTGTGCGCTTCTTAACTTTTACAAGCGGGTTTATTTTATAATCGGGCTTGTCATCCTTGCTTTAGGAACAGCTGTAATGCCATTCCTGCCGCATCTTATAAAGGGAAATGTTCCACAGGATATAAATATCTATGTGCTTTACAGCATTTATTTGGTGAACACATCTTTGAGCTATCTTTTATTTGGCTATAAAAATTCTCTGCTAAATGCACACCAAAGACGAGATATAATAAGCAACATACTTACAATAACCCAGGGACTGATGAATATCTGCCAGCTACTCATTCTCGTTACAATAAAAAATTATTATTTATATGTCTTAATGATGCCGATTTTTACAGTTCTTAACAATGTTATGGTTGGAATTGAGACAAAAAGAATGTTCCCTGAATATTCATGCAAAGGAAAACTCGATATATCAGTAAAAAAAGACATAAGAAAAAAAGTTGCAGGATTGATGATAAGTAAACTTGCACAAACTTCAAGAAACAGTTTTGACAGCATTTTTATAAGCGCTTTTCTTGGTCTTGCAATGACAACAATTTATTCAAACTATCTTCTTGTTATTTCTGCAATTACAGGAATTTTAAATATAGTTATTAATTCCCTGCAAGCAGGAGTTGGTAACACTCTTCAAACAGAAACAAAAGAAAAAAATTATGAAAATCTAAAAAAATTCAATCTGCTTTATACCTTATTTTCCGGCTGGTGTACAACATGTATGTTATGTATGTACCAGCCATTTATGCGGCTTTGGTTAGGAGAAGAATTTCTTCTGCCATTCGGAGCAGTTATTCTAATATGTTCATATTTCTATATAATGAAATCTGGAGACATGAATTCTCTTTATTTTAACGCATCAGGTATGTGGTGGGATGGAAAATACAGGGCTATTGCAGAATCTTTGTTGAATATAATTGGAAATTTTATACTTGTAAAACTGATGGGAATATACGGAGTCATACTTGCCACCGTAATATCAACAACTGTTGGTCATTTTTGGAACGGGCAATTTTTATTTAAGCTTTACTATAAAAATAATAAGACTGTTAAATATTTTTTATTCGAAGGAATAATTGCAGCTACAAGCATTTTTATTTGTGTAATAACATTTATAACAACAAAATTCATTCCAAAGTCTGATGCAACAAAAACTTTTATTTTCACACTAATAATAACTGGGGTTATTGCAACAACTTTGTTCAGTTTTGCATATATTTATATGTCTAAATCGTTAAACCTTAAATTACCAATAAAAAAACAATATTCACAAAAAGGACAGTAAAAAATGAAAAATATTCTTTTTGACCTTACCAGCACACAACCTATCAGAGGCTCTAAATTTCACGGGGGGGGGATTACGCAGAGGTTGTATTTAATAAAGTTATTTATAGTTATAATAAAGATGATATAAACTTATATGCGGCATACGATTCTTCAAGATATATAAATACAAATTTGATTGAAAAAGCGAAAAATCTTGGAGTTACACTTATTGATATAAAAGAAGCAAAACCTGCAGAAATTTTACAGAAATATAAAATCCAGTGCAGAATTTGTTCACAGCGGAAACAAGCAAAACCTGCAGAAATTTTACAGAAATATAAAATAGACCGTTTCTATTCACCCTTAATACAGCAAAGTCTTGGATGGAATTTAGACTTTTGTGAAACAATAGTAACAATCCATGGACTCCGGCAAATAGAAATGCCTGCAAATTCTATAGAACTGAAATATTGTTCAACAAAGAAACAGAAATTCAACATAATAAAAAAGATTGTAAAACAATTTCTTTTTAAAGAGAAAGAAATAAAAAAAATCGTATCAAACAGCAGCATTAATAATTTAATTCGACCCAATATAAAAATTATCACAGTTTCAAATCATTCAAAATTTTCTATTCTTTCTTTTTATCCTCAAATAAAGAAAGAAAATATAGAAATCTGCTATTCACCATCTTTTAATTCACCATCTTTTAATCAACTAGAAAACA
>CAVKBG010000020.1:0-39168 GCA_963654755.1 Desulfovibrionaceae bacterium | reverse complement strand
GCGATATAGTCAGCCTCAAAGCCTGCGTAAATTTTTATTTTGCCGGAATATTTTTCCTTTAAGCGCAAAATTTCTTTTATATATTCTTCGTGGGAATTGGACGGAATGTGCCAGTCGCTTGAAAACGGATACATTGAATGGCTTGAAAATCCCAAAATGTCTATTTTTTTTTCTATTGCGGCTTCAACCATTTCTTCGGGAGTGTTTTTTCCGTCGCAAAAAGTTGAGTGCGTGTGAAAATTTGACTTTATCATAAAATATTCCGTTTTTTAGGAATTAGAATGCAAGATTTCTATAACTTTGCCCAAAACTACAGACGGTTTTTGCGGCTTAACAAGGTAGCTTCTTGCGCCCAAAGAAAGTGCCTGCATTACAACTTCTTTTGCAGCCGCCTTTGAATATACAATAACAGGAATCTGCAAGCCTTTCCGCTGAAAATTTTTTAGAACACTGATTCCGTCCATATCCGGCAAATACAAATCCATAATAACGGCATCGTATTCTTTTCCAGTTGAAAGCGAATCAAAAAAAGCGCCGGCTGTTTCAAAAAGCTCAGTTTCACCGCTTACAGAAGAAAAAGTGTTTTGCAGAAGCTTGCGCACAACAATGTCATCGTCAATAACCGCAATCCGCATCATGCTTCCAAAATTTCCTTCAAGTTCGCTTTTAGAATCAATAAAGCCCAAAGCAGATTCTTCGGCAGGTTTGTCAGAAGTCAGAACTTTGTCGCAAAGAAATTCCTTAATGTTGTAATTTGAATCTTGGTCAACCATAAATCCCACAATAGATTCAATGTCGTCGGAAACTTGTATTCCAAAATATTCAGGATGCCCCTTCACAAGTTCTTTTGTAAAAACATCATTCGTCAGGATTTTTATATATTTATTCGGAATTCTTCCTTCCGCGGAAATATTGTCAATCAAAAGCTCAAGGTTCATGCCGTCAACAAAGCTAAGCTGAATATTTGTCAGCATAAGAATAACCTTGGGAACATTTATTTTGTAATGCTCAATAAGCTCCGCTAGCCTGTATTTTAAAAGCATAAGTTTTTCGCGGTTAAGTCCGAACGCAACTTCAATAAAAATCAGGCTTCCGTTCAAATGAACATCGAGAATGCAAGGTGTTTTGTCCATTGAAAATTCAATTTGAAGAATTTTTCCGACAGCCTCAAAAAAAACTTCAAATTTAATTGGCCTTGAAAAATATTTTACTACATTATATTCAACAAGATTCGCAATTTTTGAGCGTTCAATTACCGGGCCTGTAATTATTATGGGAATTTTGCGCGCATTCGGGTCAACACTCTTTTTTTCCAAAAGGTGCATCACATCTTCAGAAAGTCCGTCTTCCGCCTCGATAATTATCAAATTAGGCAGCAGAGTTATCATTTTTGTATAGGCTTCTCTACTAGAAACTGACTCAAGCGAAATTTGCTCAGTTGAAAATTTGTCATGCAAAAAACCGCCGAATAAAGAAGAGCAGTCTATAAGAAGTACCGATTTCATAATATACATAATACTTCATAAATTGTATAATTTCAATTATAAACACAGTTTGGAAACCAGCTTAATTCACGGAGGAAAAATGAAAAAAGCAGTAATTCTTTTGGCAAACGGATTTGAAGAAATTGAAGCTCTTTCGCCGGCAGATTATCTTCGCAGGGCAGGCACTGAAGTTATAATTGCGGCAACAGGAACTTCTTCCAGAAATGTTGAAGGCGCGCATAAAATTCTTGTAACTGCCGACATGACACTGGACACATATTTTTCAACTGAAAAAGAGCTACCGGACGCGGTTGTTATTCCAGGAGGAATGCCCGGCGCAAAAAACATAAGCGAATGCGCAAAAGCAATGGAATTTATAAACCAAATGTTCAAGGCAAAAAAAATTGTTGCGGCAATTTGCGCTTCTCCAGCAGTTGTTCTTGGCAAAACTGAAATTCTCAACGGAAAAAACTGGACTTGCTATCCAGAAATGGAAAAAAATCTTTCCATTGAAATTCAGAAGAATCATAAAATTCAGCCAGTTGTTACGGACGAAAATTTAGTAACAGGAAGAGGACCAGGAGCTGCGGAACAGTTTTCAATGGAAATTGTAAGAATTTTATTTGGCGAAGAAGCAAAAGCAAAAATTATGGAAGCCTCTGTCCAAAGAAAATGCTAAGCTAGTTTTCCTTGCGCTGCGCCTGAAAAGTGCCGTTGTTAAAATTTCCGCTAGAATTCAGCTTGAACGAAAATCCATTGTACGTTGTAAGAAATTCTGTGCGGGTTTTAACATCGAGCATTTTGTAAAGCTCAACCATGCGGGCTTTTACTGTGCTTTCAGAAACATCGTGGAGCAAGGCAATTTTGCTGTATTTTTTTCCTTCCAAAACTGAAGACAAAAATTCAATGTCGCGAGGAGAACATTCTGCGCCGTCAAGAATTTTTATGCGCTTTACTGATTCCGCTTTTTTAAAAATCGGATAAAGAACAGCAAAGGCGACAAAGCCCATATAAACAGCTCCGGCAATGTGCGCAAGCGAAAGCAAAAAAACAAGCGAACCGGATCTAAAAAACTGAGTTGTCAAAGAAACCACAGGAAGAATCATAAAAACACAAGTCTTAATGCTTCTGTAGCTTTTGAAAAAATTAGAAAAGTTCAAAAATAAAAACGAAAGTCCCAGGCACAAAATGCCCAAAATATTTCCGTTGTCGAAAAAATTTCCTATTCCGTAGCAATAAAAAAGAACTGAATAGCAACGAAAATCCAGCGGATCAAAACAAAGACGTAAAAAAAGAAGAAAAGCAACAATATTTATAGCAATTCTAATAAATTTTCTTATGTCGTCAAGATTTTGTGAATCATCAGTAAAAAACTGAAACAAGCTTACAATCAGACAAAATGCCGTAATTGCAGCCCCAATACGACCTAAAATTTCCCATAGCTTTTTTTCGTCAAAATCCATTTTTGTTTCTGCGGATTCATTTTAAGTCCCTTGATTCCGCCAAGACTTTTGTAATCTCTCCTATATAGATTGTATGAAAATCATTTTTTCTATAAAACTGATTACAAAATTTCTCTTCTTCAAATTTAAATGGATCTAGTTCCTGCGAATAAAGCTTTTGGCAAAACAAAACAAGCCGAGCCTGCTTTATCCAAGGAGTTCCATTCATATATTCAACATCAAGTTTTGTCGCGCGGAATTTATCCTCATTGCGTCCTGAATGGCAACCGCAGTAGTCAAGAGCGGTTTTGTATTTTTCAGGAAGAAAACTCAATGAAAAAGTATCAGTTTCGTCTATAATTTCCTTTGTATATCTTGAAGGACGAATATAAACCGTCGCAACATTTTTGTTCCAAAGAACTCCCAGCCCGCCCCAGTTTGCTGTCATTGTATTCGGGCGACCTGTAACAATATTTCCGTCATCTGAAATTTTCTTTGTACAAGCCGTAATCAGCATCTGGTCTTTTCCAATCAACTTGAACGGATTATCTAAAATCGCCTCTGGCTTTATAACTTTCAACATAAATTTTTCACTCCCATAAAAAGTCAAGATTAAAACTTCAGTTTTAGGATTGACTTTTTAAGTTGTTTCGCAACGAAGTGAGAAACAACCGATGATAAGAAAGTTTGCAATGCAAACTTTTAAAGATAAAAACAGACGCTATTTTCGGCTGTTTTTATCTTATATCCTTTTAAAAAATTCGGCTTTGTAGTTTTAAAATAAAAAAAGCCGGTCTGAACTTATCAAACCGACTTCCACTCAAATTTGGAGATGACCGGACTTGAACCGGTTACCTCTTGCATGCCATGCAAGCGCTCTAGCCAGGTGAGCTACACCCCCTTAAATATTTTTAAATTTTACCAAAAAACAATAACAAGGTCAAGACATCGAAAGAAAGTATTCCAAAGGGTTTTAGAAAACTTCCCTTCAGAACACTTTTTTTAGTTTTTAAACTGACCTGATGTCTTTTATTTCAGCATTGTTGGCTTCGAGCAAAGATTTTAATTCCGCTTCGGAAATATTTGAAACTTTTACGGTAACAGTTCTGTGCTTAGAATCGCTGGCATCAGAAGTTACAAGCGAAACAATGTTTCCGTTTTTTTCTGCAATAGCCGCGGCAAGTTTTGCAAGTTCGCCAGGAATTTCATTTACGACAGCAACTGCGCGCACTCCGGGAGTTCTTGTGTTGAACATATCAATAAAAGTTGCAAACAAATCTGATTCAGTTACAACGCCAACAAGAAGATTTTCTTTTACAACTGGAAGACAGCTGATTCCGTAGTCATTCATAAGGCGGGCAGCTTCTTCAACTGTCTGGTTTGCTGTTGTTGTCTTTACGGATTTTACCATTGTTTTTTCAACAGAAAGCTTGCTTAATAAATATCCAAGCTCAAACATATCAAGGCTTGTTGCCGCGCTAGGAGAAGCTTTTGCCAAATCAGTGTTTGTAATAATTCCAACAAGCGCACCGCTTCTGTCAACAACGGGAAGCTTTTTGATTTTGTTCCTGCTCATTGTTTCCTTTGCTTCAAGAACAGAAGCCTCTGGTCCGATTGTTATAGGATTTTCAGTCATTACATCTTTTACTAGCATAATCAGCCTCCTAAATATGCAGATTTTACTGCACTGTCTTTTATCAAGTCTTGTGCGTTTCCGCTTTTTGAAATCACGCCTGTTTCAAGTATATATGCGCGGTTGGCAATTGACAATGCCTTGTATGCGTTCTGCTCAACCAAAAGAATTGTTGTTCCTGCCGAACTGATTTTTTCAATTATGTTAAAAATTTCATCAACAAGAATCGGAGCAAGTCCCATGCTCGGCTCATCAAGCAAAAGAAGCGACGGCTTTGACATAAGCGCACGGGCCATTGCAAGCATTTGCTGTTCACCTCCGGAAAGTGTTCCAGAAATTTGTCCTATTCTTTCTTTTAAACGCGGAAAAAGCTCAAAGCACCATTCCATGTCAGTTTTAATCGCATCTTTGTCTTTGCGTGAATAAGCTCCCATTTCAAGATTTTCTTTTACGCTCATATTTGCAAAAACTCTGCGGCCTTCCGGAACTTGAATAAGTCCAAGCTGAACAATTTTGTCCGCGCTCATATTTGTTATGTCTTTTCCTTCAAATTTTATTGTTCCGCTTGCTTTTTTTACAAGGTTACTGATTGAATGAAGAGTTGTGGTTTTTCCAGCTCCGTTTGAGCCAATGAGCGTAATGACTTCGCCTTTTTCAACATTGAAAGAAATTCCTTTCAGCGCCTTGATTGCTCCGTAAGAAACAACAAGATTTTCAACTTCAAGCATGCTCATTTTTTCCTCCAACATCTTCATAGCCAGAACCAAGGTACGCTTTTATAACTTCTTCATTTGACTGAATTTCCGCAGGAAGCCCGGAAGCAATTACACGTCCGTAGTTTAAAACCATAAGCCGCTCGCAAATTCCCATGACAAGCTTCATGTCGTGTTCAATCAAAAGAACTGTAAGGTTAAATTTTTTGCGGATAAACGAAATAAGCTCCATAAGTTCTTCCGTTTCCTGACCGTTCATTCCAGCCGCCGGCTCATCAAGCAAAAGAAGCTTTGGATTAGAAGCAAGCGCGCGGCAAATTTCAAGTTTACGCTGCTCACCGTAAGGCAAATTGTGCGCAAGTTCATTTTTCTTGGAATCAAGATGAAAAATAGAAAGCAAAAGTTCCGTTTTTTCCTGCATGATTTTTTCATCATTGCGGAATTTTTTAGTTCTTAGCAAAACATCAATCGGCGTAACGGTTCTAGTCTGATGAAGCGCAATTTTTATATTTTCCGCGGCAGTCAGATGTCCAAAAAGCCTGATGTTCTGAAAAGTTCGGGCAATTCCAATTCTGTTCAGCTGGGCAGGCGATTTTCCGCTTACAACTTGAATGTTTCCGTCGCGTCCAACAAATGTAATTGTTCCAGAGGTCGGCTTGTAAATTCCAGAAAGCATATTGAAAACTGTTGTTTTTCCCGCTCCATTCGGACCGATAAGCCCAATCAGCTCGCCCTGATAAAGCTCAAGGTCAAAATCACTTACAGCGCGCAAACCGCCAAAAACAATCGAAATGTCCTTTGCACGAAGAAGAAGCTCTTTATTTTCGCTCATTTTCTTCCTCCTTGCTTTTTAAACAATCTGGCAAAAAATCCAGGAATTCCATCGTAGATTTTGATAAAGCTCAATTCTTTTGTTCCAAGAAGTCCCTGCGGACGGAAAAGCATTACAAAAATCAAAACAACTGGATAAATCAGCAAACGGTAATCGCGCAAGAACCTAAGAGCTTCCTGAAGAATTGTAAGAACAAAAGCCGCAAGAATTCCGCCGGTTATACTTCCCATTCCGCCCAAAACAACAAAAATCAAGTCGTTAATTGAATTGTTAAACGAAGCCAAATCTGGTTTTATAAATCCAATAAACGGAGCATAAAGCGCGCCGCCAATTCCTGCAATAAATGAAGCGATTACAAAGCCCGTCATTTTATAGCGGAAAACTCCGATTCCATTGCTGTTTGCCGCAACTTCATCTTCGCGGACTGCAAGAATTGCCCTTCCGTAAGTTGAACGCAAAAAATTCTGAAGAAGAATGACAATCACAACAAGCGAGCCAATCACCGCAAGATAAGAAATTGCCGCGCTGTGGTCAAGCGAAGTTGTAAAAATCGTGCTGAATTGCTTTCCGTTCGGACCGCCTGTTATAGACTTTAAATTTATAAGGCAAACTCTGATAATTTCACCAAACGCAAGCGTTACAATCGCAAGATAGTCGCCTTCAAGCTTAAGTGTAGGGAATCCAATCAAGAATCCCAAGAAAGCCGCAATAAGTCCGCCAAGCAAAATGCTCACAGGCAAAGGAATTCCAGCTTCTGTAAGAATAATAACAGAATATGCTCCAAGTGCCTGAAATCCTGCCTGACCCAAAGAAAGCTGTCCTGTAATTCCGCAGATAACATTTACACTGATTGCCATGATTGCATTTACACCAGCAAGAGTTATAATCTGAGCAGTGTAAGCATCTATCAAAGGCATTCCAAGCGGCAAATCCATAAGAACCGAAGGAACTGCAATGCAGACAAAAGCAATAACAAAAAGAATTATCGTGTTTCTAGTAAATTTGTCTTTCATTCCGCCGCTCCTAAACTTTTACAACTTCTTTTTTGCCAAGCAAACCTGCCGGCTTAACAAGAAGAATTACAATCAAAATACAGTAAGAAATGGCGTCGGCATACTGTGAAGATATGTAAGCCTTGGTCATAGTTTCCGCAATTCCAAGAATAACACCGCCAACCATCGCACCAGGAATAGAACCAATTCCGCCCAAAACCGCCGCAACAAACGCCTTGAGTCCAGGAATATATCCCATGAACGGATCTACCTGCGGATAAGCGGTCGCATACAAAACTCCGCCCGCTCCAGCAAGAACTGAACCAATTACAAAAGTAATTGCAATTGTTCTATTTACGTTCACGCCCATAAGACTTGCAGCTCCAAGGTCGTAGCTTACAGCGCGCATTGCACGTCCAGTTTTTGTATAATTGATTATGTAATTCAAAATGACCATTAAAACAGCTGAAGAAATAATTACAATCAGCTGAATATTGCTTATCTGCACTGAACCAAATGTGAAAAATTTTGTTTCCATTGTCGGAAACTGGCGCGGATTCGGTCCTACAAAAGGAAGCACACGCATGGCATTCTGAAGAATCAGCTCAACTGCAATCGCCGTAATAAGAGAATTTAAACGCGGAGCAGTTCTCAAAGGTCTGTAGGCACAACGCTCAATAGCAAGGCTCAAAACTGCACATACAACCATCGCACCCAAAAATGCAAGAACAAGTCCAAGCGGAGTCGGACCTGTAGCAGTCAAAACAAAGTATCCTGTATAAGCTCCAATCATCATAACATCGCCATGCGCAAAGTTGATGAGCTTTACTATTCCATATACCATTGTATACCCAAGAGCAATCAAGGCATATATGCTGCCCAAAGAAAGCCCATTGACAAGTTGCTTAAAAAAAGTATCCAACGTATCCTCCAAGAAAAAAATCCTACTGATTTTACTATAAATTCATAAAAATAAAAAGGGGCGTTCCTCAATTACGAAGAACACCCCATTGTGCCAAAATATTAAAAACTGAATTTATTCGCTATTTGCTAATATCAACTGTAGCCGCATAAGCTGTAGAAAGTTTTCCGTTTTCTTTTACAAGCTTAATCATTACAGCTGATTTTACAGGATTGCGTTTTTCATCGAACACAATGTGTCCTGTTACATAGTTTCCGTCAGTCTTTTCAAATGCGTCGCGGATTTTTGCAATGTCTGCAGTTGTTCCAGATTTTTCCATTGCATCCTTGAGCATATAAACGCTGTCATATCCAAGAGCCGCAAAAGAGTTTGGAGATTTTCCATATTTTGCCTTGAATGAATTTACAAATTTCTGAACAGCAGGACTATCTGAATCTTCCGCATAGTGATTTGAATAGTATCCGTTAAGAACTTCATCGCCAGCGTTGCCTGTAAGTCCGTCCCATCCGTCCGCACCTACGATTGGAGTGTTGATTCCCTGAGCACGAAGCTGCTTTGCGATAAGAGCAACTGTTCCATAATAATCTGGAAGATAAACTACATCAGGTTTTGCTGACTTAATTTTTGTAAGCTGAGCATTAAAATCCTTGTCGCCAGTGTTATAAGATTCCTTTGCAACAACTTTTCCGCCCAAAGAAGTATATTCTTCAACAAAGTTCTCCATAAGACCTACAGAATAGTCATTTCCGATGTCGTAAAGAACCGCTGCATTTTTTGTGTTAAGATTTGAAAATGCAAATTTTCCGCCGACTTTTCCCTGAAATGGATCGATAAAGCAAGTACGGAAAATATAGTTTCCAGCGTCAGTTATTGCAGGAGCTGTTGCGGCAGGAGCAATCTGAAGCACTTTCTGTGCCTGAGCCTGTTTTGTAATTGCAATTGTGCATCCAGAAGTAAGAGAACCGATTATAATGCGGACTCTGTCTCTTGTAACAAGCTTTTTATATGCGTTTACTGATTTTGCAGCGTCGCCTTCATCATCTTCGCAGATAAACTGAACCTGCTGGCCGTTAATTCCTCCAGCCGCATTGATTTCAGAAACGGCAAGATCAATTCCGTTTTTACATTCAACTCCATAAACTGCAACTGCGCCAGAAAGAGGTGCAACTCCGCCGATTTTTACAGTTTTTCCTTTTGGAGCTGCAAAAGCAACAGCAGAAAAAGCCATTGCGCCCAAAACTAATGCTTTTGAAAATTTACTCATAAATCCTCCTGCAGAACTTTTGCAAATTAAAAATGCAAGTTTCCGCAACTATCATTTATGAAGCAATTCTATACAATTGTTAAAATTTAGTAAACAAGAATTTTAAATATATTTAAAAAAATACAGCCGCCCTTAAAAAAGGACGGCTTTGAAGCTGAATGCAAATAAAATTATGCTTCAGCAGGTGCTTCTGTTTCAGCGGCAGGAGCGGCTTCTGCAGCAGCTTTTTTAGCAAGTTTTGCTTCTACCTGAGCTTTGTTTTTAAGAGCAGCCTTACAGAACTTGCAAATCTTAACTTTTTTTCCGTCTATTTCCTGATCGTACAAAGTCTTAATCTGCTGTTTTCCACAAACAGGGCAAACTCCGCGACCATGATTAGGATCTTTACGGATTCCAGTTCCACGATGAGCTTTAGACATTGCTTACTCCTTATGCGTCAGCTTTTTCAGCTTTTTTTGCAGACTTTTTAGCGGCTTTTTCTTCTTCAACTGAAGAATCTGGCAGCTTGTAGTCAACCAATTCAAAAATTACAGTGTCTGCCGCATCACCCTGGCGGAATCCAAGTTTAAGGATGCGTGTGTAACCGCCGTTGCGTTCCTTCATGCGAGGTCCGATTTCTGTAAAAAGCTTGTTCAGAATCTTCTCATCAGCAATAAATTTAGCAGCAGTTCTTCTGTTGTGAACAGAATCAACTTTTGCACGTGTAATTAATTTTTCTGCGGCTTTGCGTACTTCTTTAGCCTTAGCTTCTGTTGTAGTAATGCGCTCATATCTAAAAAGCGAAGTTACCATGTTGCGAGTCATTGCGCGGCGATGGGCTGTTGTACGTGAAAGCGGATTAAATCCATTTCTGTGGTTCATTCGTTTTCGTCCTTATGTTTACCTAAGTCAACATCTTTAAGGTGGCTATAATCAGTCATTCCAAGAGTCAAGCCATGTTCTTCAAGCTTTGCTTTGATTTCTTCAAGGCTCTTTTTTCCGAAGTTGCGAGTTTTTGTAATGTCATCTTCAGTTTTCTTGGTCAACTCACCAATTGTTCTAATGTTTGCATTCTTAAGACAGTTTGAACTGCGAACAGAAAGCTCAAGTTCTTCTACCGAAGTATTAAGAAGCTGGCGAATCTTTTCGTCCCCTTCATCAAGCTCATCGCTGCCAGAATATTCGCTTTCATTAAAGTTAACAAAAATAGCAAAATAATCTTTTGCAATCTTTGCAGCTTCAGCAAGCGCATCCTCTGGAGTAATTGAACCATCAGTCCAAATCTCAAGAATCAGTTTATCATAGTCGTTTCGCTGTCCTACACGGCAAGGTTCAATCGAATACTTAACCTTTGGCACAGGTGTAAAGATACAGTCCATTGCAATTGTACCAACAATTTCAATGTAATGCTCATTTACTTCAGCAGGAACATAACCTCTTCCAAGGTCAACCTGGAACTCAATCTCAAGGTGCGCGCCTTCCATCATGGTAAAGATTTCGAGATCTTTAGACATAATTTCAAGCTGACCTTCTTTTGCCAAGTCATCACTTTTTACAGTGCCAGGTCCTTTGAATTCATAGAAGAAAGTTTCCTGCTCAACGTCCCGCGGCAGGCGCAAACGAATCTGTTTCAAACTGTTCAAAACTTCCAAAGTATCTTCTGAAATATTTGGAATTGTCTCGAACTCGCTGGAAATTACATGAGGAACACCGTCTGCATCATAAGAAGTAATACGCACTGAAGAAATTGCATATCCCTGAATTGAAGAAAGAAGTACACGGCGGAGTGTGTTTCCGACTGTTGTACCAAATCCCGGCTCAAATGGATACGCAGTGAACTTTCCGTAATTCGGATTGTTCTCCAGATGTTCAAATATAATTCCCTTTGGTTTCTTAAAACCCTTAAGCAGATTTTTGCGAGCCAATCTGAACTCCTTATTTATCCCGAAAAACTGAAAAGCCAGAATTCCGGGCTTGCATTATCATTAACCGGCACATAAAAGAACCGGTTATCGTCATTACATGCGGCGTGTCTTGCGCGGACGGCATCCGTTGTGAGGAATCGGAGTAATATCAGAAATTGATTTTACCTTGAGTCCCAATGTACCAAGAACACGTATTGCGTTTTCGCGACCCATTCCAGGTCCTTTTACAAATACATGAACTTCACGCAAACCATAGCTTGCCGCACGCTGAACAGCAGTTTCTGCTACAGACTGTGCTGCAAATGGAGTAGATTTTTTTGCTCCTCTGAATCCCAAACCGCCAGAAGAAGCCCAAGCGATTGCGTTTCCTCTTAAGTCTGTGATTGTAACAATAGTGTTGTTGAAAGTAGCCTGAATGTAGATATTACCTTCAAAAACGCTTTTTTTCTCTTTTCTCTTTTTTACAGTTGTTGCCATCTGTTACCTCGCTTAAGCCTTCTTCTTGTTAGCAACGGTCTTTTTCTTACCTTTGCGTGTACGAGAATTGGTGCGTGTACGCTGACCGCGGCAAGGAAGACCCTTACGGTGGCGAAGTCCACGATAGCTTCCAATATCCATAAGACGTTTAATGTTAAGACCGATTTCAGAGCGAAGACGTCCTTCAGTCTTAAAATTCTCATCAATATATTTACGGAGCTTTGTAAGATCATCTTCTGAAAGATCATTCAAATGTGCATGTGGATCTACATTTGTAGCTTCGCAAATCTTATTAGCTGATGAACGGCCAATACCATATACGTATGTCAATGCGATATTGACATGTTTGTTTGGGAGATCAACACCCGCAATACGTGCCATCAGTTACTCCTCAGCCCTGTCTCTGTTTATGCTTTGGGTTTTCACAGATAATGCGGATAATTCCGTTTCTCTTGATTACCTTGCATTTGTCGCAGATGGGCTTTACGCTGGTTCGTACTTTCATAAAAGTCCCCTTGGAAAACATGTATACATCGAATCATGGCAATCCGAAGTGAAATTTCTACACCATGGATTACAATCCGATGCACCGCCGTAAAAAAACAGCAGTGCAATAATATAACATAATTTTCCTAACTTAATCTAGTCCTAATCACGAAATTTTACAAATTGCGCGATTTTAATCCCTTCTTTGTAAGTCCGTCATGGTGATGCATTTTAAGAAGGGCCTCAACCTGAGCCATAGTATCAATATCAACACCGACCAAAATCAGCAACGAAGTACCGCCCATCAACATAGAAATTGATGCAGGGAACTTAAATAAAATTTGAATCAGTGTAGGAAGCAAAGCAATTGCAGCAAGATACAGTGAGCCAGGAAGAATCAGACGGTTCAAAACCTTCTGAAGATATTCCTCAGTCTTGTCAGTTCTGATTCCAGGAATGGAACCGCCGTTTTCACGGATATTCTTAGCGATTTCAGTGGGGTTCAGGGTTACCTGAGTGTAGAAGTATGCAAAGAATACAATCAACAACACTTCGATGAAATTATACCAAAAACCAAGTGGATTCAAAACTGCCGCAACCTTCATAAGCCAAGTAGCTTTTGTTGAAAGGCTGTTCGCAATCTGAAGAGGGAAAGTCAAGAATGCAGAAGCAAAAATGATTGGAATGACTCCCGACGGATTGATTTTAAAAGGAATGTAAGTGCTCTGTCCGCCATACATTTTGCGCCCAACAACGCGCTTTGCATAATGAACAGGAATTTTGCGTTCACCAGACTGCTCAAAAACAACAAGTCCGATAATAGCAAGAAACAGGAACACTGCAACAACAACGAAAACAATATTTATGTCTTCATTGCGCACACCTCTAATCAATTCATAGACAGCACTTGGAAGACGTGCGACGATACCGGCAAAGATAATCATTGAAATACCGTTGCCAATACCACGCGCAGTAATCTGGTTACCCATCCAAACTGTAATCATAGAACCTGTGGTTACAGTAAGAATAGCAAGAAGATTAAAATAGACCTTGTTATCAAAAATAATCGCCCCTGGAATCTGCTGGTTGATGGAATCAGCATAAACTGTAATGGCCATAGACTGAATCAGACAAACGATAATTGTTCCGACACGAGTCCAGCCTTGCACTTTCTGCTGACCGCCTTCTTCCTGCGCAATTCTTTTGAGCGATGGGAAAATAACAAGTGCGAGCTGCATGATAATCTGTGTAGAAATGTAAGGCATTACACCAAGCATGAACACTGAAAATCTTTCAAATGCACCGCCCGCAAAAAAGTCCATGTAACTGGCAAACGCACTTTCTGCGCCACTAGCAAGATTGTCAAAATACTGCAAAAGCAATGTGGCATTGATGCCTGGAATAGTAAGAACACTTCCCAAGCGGAAAACAGCAAGAATGAGCAATGTAAAAAGAAGCTTTGAACGCAATTCTTTTACTTTGAACATATTTACAACTGGATTGTTTGCCATTTAGTCACTCCACGTTTATTTTGCTTTCGCAGACTTTTCAGCAATCACCTTTACTGATCCGCCAGCTTTTTCAATCTTTTCTTTGGCACTTGCAGAAATTTTTTCAACTTCCACAGTGAGTTTCTTGGAAATTTCACCGTTTCCGAGAACTTTAATTCCGTCAACGATTTTTCCAACCAAACCTTTTTCCTTCAAAGATGTGCGGTTCACGGTTTCGCCATCAGCAAATTTTGCCTCAAGGTCAACCAAATTGATGATTGCAAATTCCTTTTTGAAAGGTGAATTTGAAAATCCGCGCTGAGCAATACGACGATACAAAGGCATCTGTCCGCCTTCAAATCCAACGTACGGTGTTCCTTTTCCTGAGCGTGACTGCTGACCTTTGTTTCCTTTTCCAGCTGTTGTTCCAAGACCAGAAGAAGATCCGCGGCCTACACGCTTAGGTTTTTTATTTGCACCCTCTGGTGCTCTTAAAGTAAAGTCAGCCATTAGTTAATTTCCTCTACTTTTACCAAGTGAGAAACTGCAGCAGCCATGCCTCTTATAGAAGCAGTGTCTTCATGTTCCACACTGGAATTGATTTTTTTAAGGCCAAGGCTACGAACAGTCGCTCTTTTTTCAGGCTTCTGTCCAATAACACTTTTAACAAGGGTAATACGTATCTTTGCCATAATCAGCCCCACATTTCCTTGAGAGTCTTTCCGCGGCTCTGTGCTACAGCACGTGCGTCCATAAGATTTGCAACTGCGTCAAATGTGGCACGAACAACATTTACAGATGTGCGGGAACCCTGAGATTTTGAAATAACGTCAGTTACTCCAGCCGCATCCAAAACTGCACGAACAGGACCGCCGGCAATAATACCAGTACCAGGACAAGCCGGCTTAAGCAAAACAGCAGAACTCTTGTACTTTCCAATCATTTCGTGTGGAATTGTTCCATTTTTGAGCGGAAGAGTAATAAGATTTGCTCTTGCTTTTTCAAGGCTCTTTCTGATAGCTTCGGTAACATCGTTAGCCTTTCCGAATCCAAAGCCGATGCGTCCTTTCTTGTCGCCAACTACAGTCAATGCCGAGAAAGACATTCTGCGTCCACCTTTTACAGTTTTTGCAGTGCGGTTAAGCTTTACAAGTTTTTCTACAAATTCGTCAGCAGGCTTTTTTTCATAGTTTTTCTGGTGTTCCATAGCCTCTCCTAGAATACAATCCCGGCAGAGCGGGTAGCGTCAGCAAGGGCTTTTACAACACCATGGTAAAGGTAACCGTTACGGTCAAACACTACTTTTGTAATGTTCTTTTCCTTGAGGCGTGAACCCAAAGCTTCTCCAAGTTTTGTTGCGCTTTCGACATTTGCCTTGAGCGTAATAAAATCCTTTTCAAGAGTTGAGATGGCGGCAAGAGTTCTGCCTTCATCGTCATTAATTACCTGTGCATAAAGGTTACGGCCGCTTTTATACACTGTCAAGCGAGGGCGTTCTGCAGTTCCGTAAACAGACTTACGAATGTGAATCTTTCTATGCAGGCGCTTTCTGTTTTTATCACTAAGTTTCTTGAACATATCAATTCACCTTATTTTACGCCGGTCTTACCGACTTTACGTCTGATAACTTCGTTGTCATAGCGTATACCTTTTCCTTTGTAAGGCTCAGGCTTGCGCAATTTGCGAATCTGTGCGCTGAATTCACCAACCTGCTGCTTGTCAATTCCAGAAATTGTAAGTTTTCCGTCTTTGTCAGCAGTTACAGTAAGTCCTTCAGGAATAACAGCAACGAACTCAGAAGAATATCCAAGATTCATTATAATTGTTTTTCCCTGAACTTCAGCACGATAACCAACACCTGTAATTATAAGTGTCTTAGAGAAGCCCTGTGTTACTCCCACAACCATGTTGTGAATGAGATTGCGGTACAAACCGTGGCATGCGCTTGCAGCCTTTGTCTCATTTGCAGGATTAACAATGACTTCGGCGCCTTTTACTTCAACATTTACAAGACCATTAATATCCTGCTTAAGCTCGCCTTTTGGACCTTTTACAGTAACCAAGTTAGGAGCAACAGTAACAGTAACGCCTGCTGGAATAGCAACAGGAAGTTTTCCAATCTTAGATGCCATTTCTTCCTCCTATTACCATACTTTGCAGATCAACTCGCCGCCGACCATCTTTTCAGAAGCCTTTTTGCCAGTTGTAACACCGCTTGATGTTGAAACGATTAAAGTGCCATATCCGTTGTAAACGCTAGGCAATTCTCTGTAGCCAGAATAAGCACGGCGACCTGGTGTAGAAATTTTCTTCATGCCATGAATAACTGACTTGTTGAAGTCGTCATATTTCAAGAAGATACGGATAACAGTGTGTCCGTTGTCATCCTGAACTTTTTTGAAATTCTTAATATATCCTTCTGTTTTAAGGATTTTTACAATTTCCAGTTTCATCTTAGAAGTAGGAACATCTACTTTTTCATGACCGGCTCTTGCCGCGTTCTGGACTTTTGCAAGCATATCTGCTATTGGGTCTGAAGCTGCCATTTCTATAATCTCCTGTCACTACCAAGATGATTTTGTGACGCCCGGTAAAAGGCCTTCACTTGCTAATTTGCGGAAGCAGATACGACAAATCTTGAACTTACGCAAATATCCATGTGGACGACCGCAAATCTGACACCTGTTATATCTACGAGTAGCATATTTCGGTGTGCGGCTTGCCTTGATAATCATTGATTTCTTAGCCATGAACTTCTTCCTTATTTCCTAAACGGCATTCCAAACTTGGTCAACAGGGCGCGAGCCTCATTGTCTGTGCGTGCGCTTGTAACAATGCTGATGTTCATACCGGCAATCTTAACGATTTTATCGAAATCAATTTCCGGGAAGATAATCTGTTCTGTAATACCAAGAGAGAAATTTCCATGTCCATCAAAACCAGTAGCTTTGATTCCGCGGAAATCCTTTACACGAGGAAGAGCAACATTGATAAGACGATCGAGGAATTCATACATGATGTTTCCACGAAGAGTTACCATTGCTCCTACTTCATTGCCTTCACGAAGTTTGAAGTTTGCAATACTTTTCTTAGCTCTTGTTTTAACAGCTTTCTGGCCGGTAATCTGAGTGAGATCTGTAACTGCAGCATCAAGAAGTTTCTTATTCGTGAGAGCTTCGCCAACACCCATGCTTACGACAACTTTTTTTACTGCCGGAATCTGCATTACGGATGTGTATCCAAGCTCCTTAAAGAGCTCTAGAGCGATTTTTTCCTTATAGACTTTCTTAAGCCGTGGTACGTAATTTTCCATTACAGTGCTTCTCCACACTTGCGGCAAACACGAGTTTTCTTGTCGCCATCAAGTTTATATCCTGCTCTGACAGGGCGTCCGCATTTTTTACATACGAGCGCTACATTTGATATGTCCAGAGGTGCTTCGATTTCAGCGATTCCGCCTGCATCCTGCTGGGACTTCCTCTTTATTGCTTTCTTTACAATGTTGCAACCGCTTACAATAACACGTCCTTTGTTATTTTTTTCAAATACACGGACGATTGTTCCGCGCTTGCCCTTGTCTTTTCCAGCAATGATTTCAACGTTATCATTCTTATGGATCTTGTATTTATGCTGCATACTGTCCAAGCTCCTTAGAGAACTTCCGGAGCAAGCGATATGATTTTCATAAAGTCCATATCACGAAGCTCACGAGCTACAGGTCCAAAAATACGTTTTCCCTTTGGATTCTTGTCTGCATCGATAAGAACGCAAGCGTTGTCATCAAAGCGGATATATGTTCCATCTGGACGGCGGTATTCTTTTGCCACACGGACAATTACAGCCTTCTGTACTGAACCTTCTTTAATTGTAGATGTAGGAATCGCTTCCTTTACAGCTACCACAACAATGTCACCAATACCTGCATAGCGGCGGTGTGAGCCACCTAAAACCTTAATGCACTGAACCAATTTAGCTCCGGAGTTATCGGCAACAACCATCTTTGATTGCATCTGAAGCATAATCTTACTCCTGCCTTATTTGGCTCTCTCGATTATTGTATCGAGACGCCAGCATTTTTCTTTGCTGATCGGACTGCATTCTACGATGCGAACTGTGTCTCCAATATGAGCTTCGTTCTTTTCATCGTGGGCCTTGCATTTCTTGGTCCGTGTAACATATTTCTTGTAAAGGCGGTCCATTTTTTTCTTATCAATAGAAACAACGATAGTCTTGTCCATCTTGTCGCTAGTGACGATACCTACGAATGAACGTTTTGCACCTTTTTTCTGCACATTCTGTTCTTCCACGGGTCAGCTCCTAGTTTTTTGCAGCAATAGCTTCAGCAGCAGCTGCTCTGAACTTTGCCAGATCCTGCTGATGAATAAGCGTATTAAGGCGGGCAATTTCATGGCGCATTGTACGCTTCTGCATTGGATTATCTACATGTCCAATTACGCTCTGAAAGCGAAAGTCCATGTACTGTTTTTTAAGTTCATTGCGCTTTGCAACGAGTTCATCATAAGAAAGATCTTTATCCTTTTTTTTCTTTGAATCAGCCATTTCTTACTCCTTACTCGACTGTTGGGCGGAATGCCACTTTTGTTTTAATTGGAAGTTTGCTTGCAGCAAGATGCATTGCTTTTTCAGCGAGCTTTTTGTCTACTCCGCCAACTTCAAATAAAATCATACCAGGTTTAATAACAGCGGCCCAGAATTCAGGCGCGCCCTTACCTTTTCCCATACGAGTATCAGCCGGCTTTTTAGAAACTGGCTTGTCTGGGAAAACGCGTGTCCAAAGGTTACCCTGACGGTTAATGCAACGGTTAATAGCAACACGGGCAGCCTCAATATGCTTTGCATTCAACCAAACCGGCTCCATTGCAACAAGCGCTATATCACCAAAATCAACATAGTTAGTACGTGTAGCATTGCCTGTTGGACGGCCACGCTGAACTTTGCGGTGCGCAACTCTTTTAGGACTAAGCATTTTCTACTTTTCCTCCCTCAGCTTTTGGGGAACGAGCAGACTTACGGTCGCCATTAGAGCGGTCGCGGCGAGGCTTTCTTACAATATCACCTGCATCCTCGTTCTGCTCACGTCCGTAATTCATTCCGTTGTAGACCCATACTTTAATGCCGATCTTACCATAAGTAGTAAGAGCTTCATAAGTACCATAATCGATGTCAGCACGAAGAGTATGAAGAGGAACGCGTCCTTCCTTAAGCTCTTCTGAACGTGTCATGTCAGCTCCGCCAAGACGACCAGAGATACGGATTTTTATACCCTGAGCTCCGCCCTTCATAGCATTTGAAGCAGACTGCTTGAGAGCCTTGCGGAAAGAACCGCGGCCAGCAAGCTGACGGCCTACATTCTGCGCAATAAGAGAAGCATTGATTTCAGGACGTTTGATTTCCTTAATCTTAATCTGAACTTTCTTTGTCAGCTGCTTCTGAATATCCGCACTGATTTTTTCAATAGTAGCGCCTTTAACACCAATAATAACACCCGGGCGTGCTGTGTGAATTACAATAGTAACACGCTGCGGATGACGAACAATTTCAATTTCAGCAATATCTGCGTTCTTGCATTCAGGAAGAGATCCAACAAGCTTGCGGATTTTCATATCTTCCAAGAACAAGTCTGCATATTCACGAGAATCTGCATACCAACGAGACTGCCAAGTTTTGTTTACACCAAGGCGTAAACCGATAGGATTAACTTTCTGACCCACTTTATTTTCCCGCCTTTTCGTCAACTACAACAGTGATATGACACATCCGCTTCAAGAGCTGATCAGCACGTCCGCGTCCACGGAACCATACTCTTTTAAGTCTTGGACCTTCGTCAATACGAATTTCCTTAATGTAGAGCATATCTTCATCAAGTTGCTTATTCTTATTGAGAGCATTCGCTACTGCAGATTTTAATGTTCCGCTGATAAGACGAGCGCCTTTCTGCGGCATTACATCAAGAATAGCCATAGCTTCAGAGCAAGACTTAGTCTTTACAACATTAGCTACAGGGCGAACCTTTGTAGGAGATGCAATGAGAAATTTAGTTGTGGCTACATAACCTTTCTTTTCAGCCATAATATCCACTCCTATTATTTACCAGCTGATTTGTCTGAACCGCCATGTCCCTTGAATGTGCGTGTTGCAGCAAACTCACCAAGCTTGTGGCCTACCAAGTTTTCTGTAATATACACAGGAATCCATGACTTACCGTTGTGCACTGAAATAGTGTTTCCTACCATTTCAGGGATGATTGTCGAGCAGCGGGAATAAGTTTTAATCATTTTCTTATCAGCTGCTGATGCTTTGTTCATTTCTAAAACCTTTTTGTAAAGAGATTTCTCTATAAAAGGTCCTTTCTTAACTGATCTTGACACGATTAACTCCTACCCTACTTCTTGCGGCGACTAATAATGAAACGACTAGATGTCTTTCTCTTATTGCGTGTTTTATAACCACGGCAAGGCTGTCCCCAAGGAGTAACAGGCTGATGTCCTTTTCCAGCGCCTTCACCACCACCAAGCGGATGATCAACAGGGTTCATTGCCATACCACGTACAGTCGGGCGAACACCACGCCATCTGTTGCGTCCAGCTTTACCAAGCTTAGTGTTCATGCGGTCTTCATTTCCAACAATACCGATTGTTGCATAACACTTTCTGTGAATACGGCGAAGCTCTCCAGAAGGAAGCTTTATAGTTACGTAATCACCTTCTTTTGCAGCAACAAGAGCACCAGTTCCAGCTGAACGAACAAGCTGCCCGCCACGGCCAAGAGTAAGCTCAATATTGTGTACAGTGAATCCAATCGGAATAACATCCAGTGGAAGAGCGTTAGCTACAGTAGGAGCTGCGTTTTCACCAGACATAATTTTCTGTCCAACTGTAAGACCTTTTGGAGCAATGATGTAGCGTTTTTCACCATCAGCATAAGCAATCAAAGCAATGTTTGCACTGCGGAATGGATCGTATTCAATTGTCTTTACAGTTCCAGGAATACCATGCTTATCGCGTCTAAAATCGATTTCACGGTATTTTCTTTTATGACCGCCGCCCTGATGACGTACAGAAATACGTCCGCCTGCGCCACGACCAGCTTTTGATTTGCGGCCATGAGTCAAGCTTTTTTCGGGTTTATCGGCTGTCAATTCTTCGCGAACCAAGTCAACACGGCCGCGTGTACCTTTTGAATAAGGCTTGTATATCTTAAGAGCCATATGGTTCCCCTTACTTACAGTTCAAAGGCTTAAACACCTTCAAACACCTTTATTGTTTCGCCAGCGGCAAGCTTCACGATTGCCTTTTTGTAGCCAGCAGTTCGTCCAGGTCTTCCGCGAAGACGCTTGATTTTTCCTTTTACATTGATAGTCTTGCAGTCTTCAACATTTACGTTGAAAAGCTTGCGTACAGCTTCTTTAATCTGAAACTTTGTAGCTGCAGGGTCAACAATAAAAGTATATTTATTCTGTTCACGGAGTGCTGTTGCTTTTTCAGAAAGAACAGGTTTAATAAGAACATCATTGAATGTCATTATTTTGCCTCCTTGTCTTCAGCATAGAAATCAGAAAGATTTTTTGCAGCACCTTCAAGCATGATAATTTTTCTTCCGTAGAAGAGATCATGCGCACGAAGACGGTTGTAAGAGAGGAAATAAACATTCGGAAGGTTTCTTCCAGCCTGCTTGATTTTTGCATCGTCATCTTTAAGAAGAATAACAGTGCGCTCGTCTTTTACAAAGTTCTTAAGGATTTTTACCAAGTCCTTTGTCTTTCCGCTTTCAATAGTAAAATCTTCAACAACAGTAAGTCTGTCTGCCTGAGCCTGAAGACTCAAGATAGACTTCATTGCGAGACGTTTTTCTTTCTTTGGAATTGCATAGCTGTAATCACGTGGTTTTGGTCCAAAAATTGTACCGCCGCCAACTGTAATTGGAGACTTTTTATCACCACGACGTGCATTACCAGTTCCCTTCTGCTTGTAAGGCTTAGCATTGCTGCCATGAACTTCTGCACGTGTTTTTGTACATGCTGTTCCAACACGTTTATTTGCTAATTCGTTAGTGATGGCATAGTAAATAACATCTTCGTTAATTGGAAGTCCGAAAATTTTGTCATCAAGATTGATAGTCCTGAGTTCTTTGCCATCGATTGAATAGACTTTCTTTTCCATACTATTCCTCGACCTTATTTCTTAACCGCAGCCTTAACGATAAGAGTACAGTTTCTTACACCAGGAACTGCACCGCGAACCATCAAAACATTGAGCTCAGGGTCAACTTTCACAACCTTGAGGTTTTGTACTGTAACGCGATCAAACCCCATGCGGCCAGGCATCTTAACATTTTTAAGACAATGTCCCGGAGTTGTACAGCATCCAGTGCCGCCAGCTTCACGATGGAATTTTGAACCGTGTGTAGCACGTCCGCCGTGGAAGCCCCATCTCTTCATTACACCCTGAAAACCTTTACCTTTTGAGGTAGCAGTTACGTCGATGAAACGAACCTTTTCAAACAATTCTACACCAATCTGGTCGCCAACTTTAACTTCACCTTCAAAGTCTCTGAACTCTTTAAGATGACGTTTTGGTGTAATGTTCTCTGGAAACTGCTTTGCGTATGGCTTTGAAATCTTGTGAGGCTTCAAATCCTCAAGTCCAAGGACAACAGCTTCATAGCCGCACTTTTCCTGTGTCTTTGTAGCAACAACAGTGTTTGGCTCGACGCGGATCACGGTTACTGGTGTCAGATTGCCGTTTTCATCGAAAACCTGTGTCATTCCTACTTTTTTTGCTATCAGACCTTTCATCTGAATCTCCTAAACTTGGCCGCCATCCCCGATCCAAGGGGACCGTTACCTTTATTTTACAGAAACCGGATTTTTCCGATTACTGCTTAATTTCTACATCAACACCTGCCGGAAGCTCAAGTTTCATCAAAGAATCCATTACTTCTGAGCTTGGTTCAAAAATGTCAATAAGGCGCTTGTGAGTTCTCATTTCAAACTGTTCACGTGACTTCTTGTTAACGAAAGGTGAACGGAGAACTGTAACTTTATTGATTCTTGTTGGAAGCGGGATTGGTCCTGAAACCTTTGCTCCTGCCTTCTGAACCTGCTGCACGATGTCTTTTGCGCTCTGATCGATAAGAGCTACGTCAAAAGCACGAAGTCTTACACGAATCTTGCCATTTGCCATGATATTCTCCAAATAGGGCAGAAAGCTAAGCCTTCTGCCCTTCAATAACTATTCGATAATCTTTGTTACCTGTCCAGAAGCGATTGTGCGTCCGCCTTCACGGATAGCAAGCTTAAGACCTTCATCCATAGCGATTGGGTGAATAAGTTCACCGATGATCTTAACGTTGTCGCCAGGTTTTACCATGTCTGTTCCTGCCTCAAGTTCAACAGTACCAGTAATGTCTGTTGTTCTGAAGTAGAACTGTGGGCGGTAACCTGTGAAGAATGGGCTGTGGCGTCCACCTTCTTCCTTTGAAAGAACGTAAATCTGAGCTTCGAACTTTGTGTGTGGGTGGATGCTTCCTGGAGCAGCCAGAACCTGTCCGCGGATAACATCTTTCTTTTCAACACCACGAAGAAGAATACCAGCGTTGTCACCAGCCATACCTTCGTTAAGAGTCTTGTTGAACATTTCGATTCCAGTTACAGTAGAAGACTGTGTTGGGCGGATACCAACGATTTCAACAGCATCACCCATGTGGATAACACCGCGCTCGATACGTCCAGTAACAACAGTACCACGTCCTGTGATTGTGAAGATGTCTTCAATTGGCATCAAGAATGGTTTCTGATCATCGCGAACTGGATCATCAAACCAAGTGTCCATAGCCGTAAGAAGCTCTTCGATGCATTTTGTGTTTTCTGGGTTGTCAGATTCATTCAAAGCCTTGAATGCAGATCCCTGAATAATTGGTGTGTCCTCAGAGAATCCGTAACCTTTGAGAGTCTCTTTTACTTCGTCAACAACGAGCATAAGAAGATCTGGATCATCAACAAGGTCAACCTTGTTAAGGAATACGATAATCTTTGGAACGCCAACCTGACGAGCAAGAAGAAGGTGCTCTTTTGTCTGTGGCATAACTGAATCTGGAGCAGAAACAACGAGGATAGCTCCATCCATCTGAGCAGCACCAGTAATCATGTTCTTGATGTAGTCAGCATGTCCTGGGCAGTCAATATGTGCATAGTGACGCTTGTCAGACTGATACTCAAGGTGGCGGCTGTTGATAGTGATACCACGAGCCTTTTCCTCTGGCGCATTGTCGATTTCATCGTACTTCAAGAGCTTATCACCGTATTTTTTTGCACAATAAGCAGTGATAGCAGCAGAAAGTGTAGTCTTACCATGGTCAACGTGACCGATAGTACCAACGTTCATGTGAGGTTTAGTTCTGTTGAACTCTTCCTTTGCCATGATTTTCTCCTTGCCTTGCAGTGTTTTACTGCGGCATTATGTTGTATTTTATGTGTTGCACTTTAAGCCAGAAAATACGCCTCTTAAAAAGCAGACAATATTTTCGCATACACACTTGACCAATTTAACAAGGACGATTCTATACGTGAATGGACAACATCAAAAATTCTGTTTCATCTATTCGAAGCAGCTGGCCTTTTCCACCTAGCATCATCCGGGCTGACGATTGGTTTGGAATTCAGAACCTTTTTTAGCTGAAACAAACTGCGGGAGCAATTCTTTCAACCAGTCAGAAGCCTGAACACGCAATCGTTTAATAGAAAGTTCCAACGAAACTTTCTGCACATTCAGGGTGTGAAACTCTACAGCCGCACTGCGGAAGTTTTACGATTTTCACCAGACAGATTAAACTGTCCGTCCGACTATCAAACACTCTGTCTGCAAAAATGCAGAATACGCCTTATAAAGGCATAAATGTTCTGTATTTATATACTTTTTTCAAAAAAGAATCAAGGGCTAAAAACTTTTATTTGAAAAATAATTGAAAATATATGATTTTAGGCGAACATCAAACTTTATACTTTTCTGTCATTATCGGGCTTGACCCGATAATCCGCATAATTTTTGCAACAGGTTGCTGACCGTTTCTTGCCATTTCTATAAGGACAAAAAAAACCGCCTTGGGAAAACCAAAGCGGCTGTTCTGAAAAAGCAAGAACTACCAGCGGTAATGTGCAAAAGCCTTGTTCGCCTCTGCCATTTTGTGTGTATCTTCCTTTTTCTTGTAGGCAGAACCTGTGTTGTTGAAAGCATCAAAGATTTCAGCAGCAAGAGTTTCAGCCATTCCGTGTCCGTTGCGTGAACGGGCAGCGTTAATCATCCATCTCATTCCAAGAGCTTCGCGGCGTGCGTCACGAATTTCAATAGGAACCTGATATGTAGCTCCACCAACGCGGCGGCTTTTTACTTCCACCATTGGCTTTACATTTTCCAAAGCCTTAAGGAATACTTCAAGAGGATCCTTGTCAGTCTTTGTCTTCAATTTGTCCAAAGCATCATAAACGATTTTCTGGCAAATCTGTTTTTTTCCATCAAGCATCATGCGTGTTACAAATTTTGAAATAACTACGCTGTTGTATCTTTCGTCTGGCATAACCGGACGGTTAACTGATTTCTTATGTCTTCCCATAGTATTAACCTCCTATTATGCCTTTGGTTTTTTAGCGCCGTATTTTGAACGGGCTCTTTTACGTCCGTCAACGCCAAGAGTATCTTTTGTACCGCGGATAATGTGGTAGCGTACACCAGGAAGATCCTTTACACGTCCACCGCGAACAAGTACAACTGAGTGTTCCTGCAAGTTGTGTCCAATTCCTGGAATATATGCAGTAACTTCGATTCCGTTTGACAAGCGAACACGAGCAATCTTACGAAGAGCTGAGTTCGGTTTTTTTGGAGTCATTGTCATAACACGTGTGCAAACACCGCGTTTCTGCGGACAAGACTGAAGTGCGGGGGCCTTAGTTCTTTTTGCAGAAGACTGACGTCCTTTACGAATTAATTGGTTTATTGTAGGCATCGCCTATTCTCCTATATTATTGCCGAGCAGCACCTCGGACAGAATAACAAAATAAGTATCTAATTCTACAGAATTCAAACTTGTTTCGTCAAGGGAATTTTGCCAAAGTCGCTAGAAAAAGTTGAATTTTCCTAGCGACTGGCAATTTTTAATCCTCGTCTGATGCTGAATCCATTGCCGGAACAACTGCGGCTTCTTCGGCTTCCTTCATTTCAAGCATACGCTGCTCAAGGATTTCCTTCATCTTGGCATCCAAGTCGGCGCTTGAATTGTCTGAAAGCTTTACATTGTTGTACTGGCGGATTCCTGTACCAGCAGGAATTCTGTGTCCAATAATAATGTTTTCCTTAAGACCATGAAGATTGTCTACAGAACCTGCAATTGCGGCGTTTGTAAGAACACGGGTTGTTTCCTGGAATGAACAAGCTGAAATGAACGAGTCTGCGGCAAGAGCAGCTTTTGTAATTCCCTGGAACATAGGGCAGGCAACGGCTGGCTGTCCGCCTTCCGCAACAACCCTGTCGTTTTCTTCGCGGAATGTGTACTTGTCAACCTGCTGGCCATAGATGAATCTTGTATCGCCAACTTTGATGATTTCAACTTTCTTAAGCATCTGGCGGATAATAGTTCCGATGTGCTTATCGTTAATATCTACGCCCTGAGCGCGGTAAACAGACTGAATTTCATCCATAAGGAAGTTCTGAAGGCGGTCTTCGCCAAGAACAGAAAGAACATCGTGCGCATCTACTGCTCCATCGCAAAGTTTTTCTCCGGCTTCAACCTTATCGCCATCACGAACAAGAAGACGCTTAACCATAGGAACAAGGTGGCTGTGCTCTTTTCCGTATTCATCAACAACGATAACAGTTCTTTTGCCTTTTACAATCTTGTCGAATTTTACAGTTCCAGTAATCTTTGCTATTACAGCAGGATTTTTTGGCTTGCGCGCTTCGAAAAGCTCAGAAACGCGAGGAAGACCAAGAGTAATATCGTTTGCCTTTGCAGCGTCTTTTGCCATTTTTGCAAGAGTTGTTCCCGCTTCAACCTTTCCCTTGTCCTTTATGTCGTTGCTCAAAATAGCGCCAACAGGCATGTGGTAGCTTCCGAGTTCGTTTCCGTCTTCGTCCGTAATGATAATACGAGGCTGCTTTACATCAAGGTGAAGGTCTGAAATGCGGCGTTCAACAGCTCCAGTCTGAATGTCGGTCTTTGTTTCAAGAGTTACGCCGTCAATAATGTCTTCATAATGAATGTAGCCTGAAACTTCCGCAATAATAGGCTCGCTATAAGGATCGAATTCGCCTACAGGCTCGCCGGCTTTTGCAATGCAAGAAGCTCCTGTGTATTTTGCATATACAGTCGAACCGTTGGAAATTTCAACTTTCTGGTCATTGCTTGTAAGGTAAATCACATTGTCTTTTATGATAATGCGTCCTCCGTCAGAAGCAAGAACTTCCTGTCCTTTATGTTTCAAAATCGGATTATCCTTGCGGACATAAGCTCCGTCTTCAACAATAACTTCATCAGAAGAATCAAAAGCATAAGACTTGAACAGTTTTGTAACAATCATTGAGCCACGGCGTGTAAAGAGCCAGTCGCCATTCTTTGCAACAACGTGAGTTCCCTCAAGGCTTTTGATGTAAACATCATATTTCATTGCAATGTGGTTGTCTTTCTGACCACCTTCCGCAGCACCACCAGTATGGAATGTACGAAGTGTAAGCTGTGTACCCGGCTGACCGATTGACTGAGCCGCAATAGTTCCAACCGCTTCACCGATTTCAACAATTTTGTTGCGGGCAAGGTCTTTTCCGTAGCATTTTACACAAATTCCGTGTTTGCTTTCGCAAGTAAGAACTGTGCGAAGCTTAACTTTTTCAACTCCAGCCTTGTCGATTTTTTCAGCAAGACTTTCGTCTATATACTGGTTTACATCGCAAAGAAGCTCGCCAGAAACAGGGTCGATTACGCGTTCAATTGTATAATGGCCTGCAATGCGCTTTGCCAAAGGAACAGTAACAGTGTCTCCGTCCTTGATTGCAGCATAGTCAATTCCGTTGATTGTTCCGCAGTCTTCTTCATTTACAACAACATCCTGAGCAACATCTACAAGACGGCGTGTCATGTAACCGGCATCGGCAGTCTTCAACGCAGTATCAGACAAACCTTTGCGCGCACCGTTTGTTGAAATAAAGAATTCAATAACCGAAAGTCCTTCCTTAAAGTTTGCGCGGATTGGAAGCTCAATGATGTCTCCGTTAGGCTTCTGCATAAGTCCACGCATTGCCGCCAGCTGGGAAATCTGCTTTTTAGAACCACGGGCACCGGATGTAGCCATCATATAGATAGTATTGAATCCGTCCTTGTGCTTTGCAAGGTTGTCCATCATGAGGTTTGTAAGCTTTTCGTTTGTGTTTTCCCAAACTGTAACAGACTTGTTGTAGCGTTCATCAGCTGTAATAGCACCGCTGTTCCACTGGCCTACAATTTTTTCAACTTCCTTGTTTGCTTCTGCAACCATAGCTTCTTTTTCTTCTGGAACAAGAATATCGTCCATTGAAAGAGTTGCACCGTAGAATGTAGCGTTTTTGTATCCGCAGGCCTTGATTGCATCAAGCATTTGGATTGTAAGCCAGCCACGGTCAATTGCATAAAGACTCGGAAGAATTTTTCTAAGCTTGTAGTCTTCAAGCGGAGTTTCTCTATTGTAGATTTTATCAATCTGCTTTCTGAGGGAAGCATCTTCGATTACTTTATCCAATGTTTCCGCATCAAAAGTTTCAAACTGATATTTTTCTTCAATAAGACTCTTTATGCGCTTGTCGCTTGTCTGCTCGTTGTGGTAAACGCTTTCAATCATTTTCTTGAGTTTTTTGTCGCCAAGCTGCTCGTTGTAGAAGTCAACTTCATCCGGCATTGACTCATTAAAAGCCATGCGTCCGGCAGATGTAAGAATGTATTTGCTGTCAGGCTCTTTGTCGTTGTTTACGCACTTGTTGAGAATATTTTTGTGAACCTTGATTTCCGCCTGCCATTCAATTGCTCCGCTAGAAGCCGCAAGACGAACTTCATCTGCGCTAGAGAAGAATTTTCCTGTGCCTTTTGCATTCGGTTTTATAGAAGTCATGTAGTAAATTCCCAAAACCATGTCCTGAGAAGGAGCTACAATTGTGTTTCCGTTTGCCGGGTCAAGAAGGTTGCGGGCAGAAAGCATAAGTGTCCAGCATTCCATCTGCGCAGCCTGAGTAAGAGGCACGTGAATCGCCATCTGGTCGCCATCGAAGTCAGCGTTAAACGCTTTACAAGCCAAAGGGTGAAGCTTCAATGCTTTTCCCGGAACAAGAACCGGCTCAAATGCCTGAATTCCCAAGCGGTGCAAAGTAGGAGCGCGGTTAAGCATTACAGGATGCTCGCGGACAACTTCATCAAGAATTGCAAAAACTTCTGTGGATTCACTTTCTACAAGTGAACGTGCCTTTTTAATATTGAAGACAACGCCCTTATCAACAAGTTTCTTCATTATAAATGGCTTGAAAAGTTCCAATGCCATTTTTTCAGGAAGACCGCACTGCCAAAGCTTAAGCTCAGGACCTACAACGATTACAGAACGTCCAGAATAGTCTACGCGTTTTCCAAGCAAATTCTGGCGGAAACGTCCCTGCTTACCTTTAAGCATATCGCTGATTGATTTAAGCGGACGGTTCGCAGCTCCCTTTAGAACACGCTGTTTGCGCTTAGAGTTATCAAACAATGAGTCAACTGCTTCCTGAAGCATACGTTTTTCGTTGCGGATAATAATATCAGGCGCAGACAAAGACTGAAGCTTCTTTAAACGGTTGTTGCGGTTAATTACACGGCGGTAAAGGTCGTTCAGGTCGGAAGTCGCAAAACGTCCTCCGTCAAGCTGAACCATAGGACGCAAATCCGGCGGAATAACCGGAATAACATCCAAAATCATCCAAGAAGCCTTGTTTTCTGAAGTGCGGAAATTCTCTACAATTTCAATTCTCTTCAAAAGACGTTTGTCGCTCTTTGGACCTTTTTCAATCATTTTGGCACGAAGCTCGGCAGCAAGAGCATCAAGGTCAAGGTTTTCAAGCAAAGTTTTAATTGCCTCTGCTCCCATTCCCGCTGTAAATGCTCCGCCATAACGTTCCTGCGCTTCAAGATATTCATCTTCTGTCAAAAGCTGATTTTTCTTTAAATCTGTATCGCCCGGTTCAATTACAATGTACTTTTCATAGTAAAGAATTGAACGAAGAGCAGCCACCTGCAAATCAAGTAAAAGTCCCATACGGCTAGGAACTGAATGGTAATACCAAATGTGGCTAACAGGAGCTGCCAAGTCAATGTGTCCAGTGCGCTCACGGCGGACTTTAAAGTGTGTAACTTCAACTCCACAGCGGTCGCAGACAACACCTTTATAGCGGATTGACTTGAATTTTCCGCAGTAGCATTCCCACTCTTTTGTTGTACCAAAGATGCGCTCGCAGAAAAGTCCGTCCCTCTCCGGGCGAAGAGTGCGGTAATTTATAGTTTCCGGCTTTTTTACTTCACCGTAAGACCATGAACGGATATTTTCCGGGGAAGCAAGTTTAATTTTAAGGCTTGTGAAATCCTGAATATCACGCATTTTCGTTCTCCTTGTCAAAACCAGCGCCTACTTTGTCAATAAGCTCCTGATCACGCTCTGTAAGGGCAATCTGCTTGCCTTTGTCATCATAAATAGTAAAGTCCAACGCAAGTCCACGAAGTTCCTGAACCAAAACATTGAATGATTCCGGCACTCCGATTGGAGCTGTTGGCTCACCCTTGACAATCGACTCGTAAACTTTAGAACGTCCGTTCATGTCATCAGATTTGATTGTCATCATTTCCTGCAATGTATTTGCAGCGCCATAAGCCTCAAGCGCCCAAACTTCCATTTCTCCAAGACGCTGGCCACCAAACTGGGCTTTTCCTCCCAATGGCTGCTGAGTAACAAGAGAATAAGGTCCTGTTGAACGCGCGTGCATCTTGTCGTCAACCAAGTGGTGAAGCTTCATAAAGTATATAACGCCAACGAAAATCGGGTTCAGGAAAGGCTCGCCTGTAAATCCGTCGTGCACAATCTGCTTGCAGTCCGGCGAAAGTCCAGCCTGAACAAGTTTTTCTGCAATCTGCTCCTGACTAGGTGTCTGGAACGCAGGCGAATTGTACCATTCGTTCAAAACAAGACCGGCTCTTCCAAGCTCAGATTCCATAATCTGTCCGATATTCATGCGCGAAGGAACACCAAGAGGGTTCAAGCAAACATCAAGCGGAGTTCCGTCTTCAAGATAAGGCATATCTTCAACAGGAAGAATGCGGGCAACAACACCTTTGTTTCCGTGGCGTCCGGCCATCTTGTCACCAACAACAAGCTTGCGTTTGTCTGCGATAATAACTTTTACCTGCTCATCTACACCAGGCTGAAGCTCATCGCCTTCGCTTCTCTTAAGACGCTGAATATCGATTACAACGCCCTGAACTCCATGAGGAAGCTTAAGTGAAGAATCACGGACTTCTTTTGCCTTTTCACCGAAAATAGAATTCAAAAGCTTGAATTCTGGTGTTGTTTCAGTTTCGCTCTTTGGAGTAACTTTTCCAACAAGAATGTCTCCAGAGCGGACTTTTGCGCCGATGCGGACAATTCCTTCAGAATCAAGATTGTCAAGAATTTTTTCTGAAGTGTTTGGAATGTCGCGTGTAATGCGCTCAGGTCCAAGTTTTGTCTCGCGGATTTCAGTCTGGAACTCGTGGATATGAACAGAAGTATACATGTCCTCTTTTACAACGCGCTGGCTGATAAGAACAGCATCCTCGTAGTTGTATCCATTCCACGGAACAAATCCAACAAGAATATTGCGTCCCAAAGCAAGCTCGCCATTGAATGTAGCAGGACCGTCCGCAATGACTCCGCCGGCTTCAACGTGCTCGCCAACTTGAACTGTAGGACGCTGATGGTTTACAGTGTCGCTGTTTGTCTTCTGATATTTGAGCAACGGATATTCATCAAATACATCGCCTTTGACTCCATCCGGCTTGATTTTAATAAGGTCGCTTTCAACCCATTTTACAGTTCCTGCACGGCGGGCTTTTGTAAGAACTCCAGAATCGTAAGCTGTCTTCTGCTCCATGCCAGTACCAACATGAGGAGGCTCCGGGAACAAAAGCGGAACAGCCTGACGCTGCATGTTGCAACCCATCAACGCGCGGTTAGCATCATCATGCTCAAGGAACGGAACAAGAGAAGCTGAAACAGAAATTACCTGACGCGGTGAAACGTCCATATACTGAATGTCTTTTGGCGAACGGCTTGTGTAGTCTCCGCGGTGGCGGCAAGAAACCAAGTCTGTAGGGAACGAACCATCAGACTTCATTCCTTCTGTAACCTGACCAACGTAGTATTTATCTTCATCCATTGGATCAAGATATTCAACTTCATTTGTTGCCTTTCCGTTTACAACTTTGCGGTAAGGCTCTTCAAGGAAGCCATATTCATTTACGCGGGTAAAAATCGCAAGAGAAACAATAAGACCGATGTTCGGACCTTCAGGAGTTTCAATAGGACACATTCGTCCATAATGAGTATAGTGAACGTCGCGGACTTCAAATCCAGCTCTGTCGCGTGAAAGACCGCCCGGTCCCAATGCGTTAAGACGGCGTTTATGAGTAAGTTCTGCAAGCGGATTACACTGATCCATGAACTGTGAAAGCTGGCTTGAACCAAAGAACTCACGGATAGAAGAAATAATCGGCTTTATAGAAATCAAGTCGCCCGGCTTAAGGGTTTCAGTTTCCTTTAAGTTCATGCGATCCTTTGCAATGCGCTCCATGCGTGCAAAAGCTGTCTTGAACTGATTTGTAAGAAGCTCGCCAACAGAACGAACACGGCGGCGTCCCAAGTGGTCAATATCATCGAGAGGCTCATCGCCAATGTAAACTTCTATAAGATGCTTCATTGTGTTGATGATGTCTTCTTTTGTAAGAGTTACATCTTCAACCGGCTCTTTATAGTCAAATTTTTTATTAAGCTTGTAGCGTCCAACGCGTCCCAAGTCGTAACGGCGCACACTAAAGAACATAGTTGTAAGGTCGCGCTCAGCAGCTTCAACAGTAATCGGCTCGCCCGGCATCAAAACAGCGTAAACTTTTGAAAGGCACTCTTCCTTTGTAGGCTCGTCCGCGGTAGAAGAACCTTCCTTGGAGAATACAATTTCTTCACGCTCAAAGCAGTTCACAATCATTTCGCTGTCCAAAGAAGGATTTTTTTCCTCTTTGTCGTCAGGACGTTTTTTCATGTTGAACTTTATTACGTTGATTTCCTTGATTCCATTTGAAACAAGGTCGTCAATATCATGCGGATGAAGCTTGTCGCCTGCGCGGAACAATTTCTTTTCCTCACCAGTCTCTTCATCTTTTATGATTACCGGCTTTCCAAGAACTCTTCCTGAAAGCTCGTCGCGTTTTTCTGAATCTGAAGGGATTTTTACGTCTTCTGTAACATAGAAGCAGTTTATAATTTCTTCACGTGTTGAATATCCAAGCGCACGGAGAAAAATTGTTCCCAGGATTTTTTTCTTGCGGTCGATTTTTGCGTAAATAAGCTCTTTTTTCTGGTCGATTTCAAATTCAAGCCAAGAACCGCGGTAAGGAATTATGCGGCTAGACAAAACGCCCTTGTCGCGCTGAAAAATAACTCCAGGCGAACGGTGAATCTGGCTTACAACAACGCGTTCTGCGCCATTGATAACGAAAGTTCCTCTGTCTGTCATAAGAGGAACATCGCCCATGTAAATATCTTTTTGGAGAATAGCTCCAGTTTCTTTAAAATTAAGATTAATGCGGGCCTTTAATGGAACTGCGTAAGAAACACCTTTTTTCTTGCATTCCTGCTCTGTGAATTTCATGCCGGCATAGTCAAGCTCGTAAAATTCATATTCAAGCGACATATCACCAGCCGGACTTTCGATAGGGAAAGTTGAAGTGAAAACTTCCTGAAGTCCTTGGTTTAAAAGCGGCTCGCCTTTTTCAATTCTGTCTTTTTGGATGAATTCTTCGTAGGAAGAAAGCTGAATGTCGATAAGATTAGGAAGCTCCATGAAATCCTGGATGTCTTTTCCTATGTACTGGCGAACAATTTTCTTGCTCTTTGCGAACATCAAATACCTCTTTAGGGGTTATGAACTGGTACGCCCAGACCGCTACAAGCAAAGACTTTGCTCAGCACGAGAAAAAGCGCCCTATCGGAAATCTCTGTCCCGGCAGATTTATTTTTATTTTCAAGCCAATCTGCAGGCTCTTTTGACAACAAAAGCCTCAGGAAAAGAAAAACCTTTCCCTGAAGCTAGAGTTCAAGTTTTATAAATGTCTTGAAGAAAAACAATCAAGCATCTGCCAGATTATTTCTTGCTAACTTTTCCACCAGCAGCAGTGATGTCAGCGATGAGCTTGTCAGCATCAGCCTTAGATACACCCTCTTTAACAACCTGAGGAGCACCAGTAACGATTGCCATTGCTTCCTTAAGACCAAGACCTGTTGCAGCCTTAACAGCCTTAATAACATCCATTTTCTTTGCTGGATCAATAGATTCAAGAGTAACAGTAAATTCTGTCTGCTCTTCTTCAGCTGCCGCTGCTGGACCTGCTGCTACTGCTACAGGTGCTGCTGCAGAAACACCGAATTTTTCTTCCATTGCTTTTACGAGATCAGCTGCCTGCTGAACTGTCATGTTTGCAATTGCTTCAAGAATTTCATCATTTGTAAGAGCTGCCATATTGTCTTCTCCGTAATCAAATATGATTAGTAATTTCCGTGCAGATAAAAACAGACTGTTTCTAAACCCTGCATCGGTTTGTCTGCGGACAGTCGACAGCTATGAAGCCTGACCGCAGGGAAAAATTCCGCTCTGGGCATTGCAAAAAGCTTTTGCCCTACTGAATTTATTCAGCTGCTGGAGCTGGAGCTGCTTCGGCTGCTGGAGCCTCTGCCGCAGGAGCTGCCTCTTCCGCCTTTGGAGCAGCAGAAGCCGGACCTTCTTTTTCCAGTTTTTCAACATATGCTTGCAATGTTCCAGCAAGTTTTCTTGCAGGTCCATTGATTGCAGACATAAGCATTGCGATGAGCTGTTTCTTTCCAGGGAGTTTTGCAAACGCCTCGATTTTTGCAGCATCATAAAGCTCGTCTTCTACCCAAGCGCCTTTTACAACGAGGGCTGGAGCTTCTTTCGCAAAGTCAAACAAAACTTTTGCAGACTCGTTAGCCTCTTCCTTAATCATGGCAATAGCCGTTGGTCCAGAAAGATACTGAGCAACTGCATCATTCTTCATTTCGTCAAAAGCTACACGTGCAAAGTTATTTTTGATAACCTTGAACTGTGAATTCTTTTCACGCAAAGAATGGCGGAGCTTTGAAATCTGCTCAACAGTAAGTCCTCTGTATTCAACAAAGATAAAATCTTTATATTCACTAAGAACTTTCTTTGCTTCTTCAATAGCCTGTGCTTTGCTAGGCTGAATCTTTTTTGCCAAAATAGCCATTATTCTGCCTCCTTAAAGTCAATCCAAACGCCAGGTCCCATTGAAGAGCTGATTGAAACAGAACGTACAAATCCAACTTTTGCATCAGCTGGCTTTTTGCGCTCAAGTTCTGTGAGGAAAACTTTTACGTTTTCAGCAGTGTCCTTTGAATCCATGGAAACTTTTCCAACAGGAATATGAACAACGCCTGTCTTGTCTGCACGGAATTCTGTGCGTCCCTTTTTGAGTTCAGCAACAGCCTGCGCAATGTTCGGTGTTACAGTTCCTGTCTTAGGGTTAGGCATAAGACCTTTGCGACCCAAAACCATACCAAGACGACCAACGTCTTTCATCATGTCTGGAGTAGCAACTGCAACATCAAAGTCAAGCCAGCCGCCCTTTACTTTTTCAATGTACTCTGTACCTGCATAAGTTGCGCCTGCATCAAGAGCTTCCTTTACACGGTCATCTTTACAGAAAACAAGAACGCGCTTTTCAGCAGTAAACTGATGCGGGAATACAAGAGTATCACGTACAGTCTGGTTTTTTTCCAGTTTAAGGGAAACTGAAAGCTCAACTGTCTCATCGAACTTTACATAGTGAAGATCTTTTACAAGCTGGCAAGCTTCTGAAATTCCATAAGCCTTTGCCGGATCATACTTCTTCAATGATTCGCGGTATTTCTTTCCGTGCTTCATTATTCAGCCTCCACTTCTACGCCCATACTGCGAGCAGTACCAGCGATGATTTTCTTAGCAGCCTCAATGTCGTTTGCGTTAAGATCAGGAAGTTTCTGTTTTGCAATTTCTTCAAGAGATGCTTTTGAAAGTTTTCCGACTTTGTTGCGAAGCGGATTTCCAGAGCCTTTCTGGATTCCAACAGCCTTCTTAATAAGAACAGCTGCAGGAGGAGTCTTGAGAATAAATGTGTAAGATTTGTCCTGATAGACAGTGATGACTACAGGGATAATAAGTCCCTTTTCCATGCTCTTTGTGCGGTCATTGAATTCCTGAACGAACTTAGGCGCAGAAACTCCGTGAGGTCCAAGAGCCGGTCCAATAGGTGGAGCTGGTGTAGCAGCGCCGGCAGGGCACTGAAGTTTAATGACAGCTGTAACCTTTTTTGTGGCCATAATGTATCTCCTTACATTGGTGGTGGGTATCAGATTTTCTGAACCCTAGCGAAATGCCTATGTCCAACGGACTTGCACTTCTCCCAAATTAAGAAAAAAGCATTCATTGCGAATGCAAAATTCTATCAAACATCAGAACCGATTTCAAAAATGCTAATTGAAACTGGCATAAAGTTAAACTGCAAAAAGCAATTTATATTTTTTCAACTTGAAGGACATCAACCTCAACAGGTGTTGCTCTTCCAAAAATCTGAACATTAACACGAAGCTTGTTCTTTTCTGTATTTATATCTTCGATAGCACCGCTGAAAGTTGCAAAAGGACCTTCTGTTATCTTTACAGTCTCACCAACTTCAAAATTCTGCTTAATGCGAACCTGTTTTTCACCTTTAAGCTCGCCAGCCATCTGAAGAATATTCTTTGCTTCATCTGTGGAAATTGGACGCGGCTTTTCGGAAGGCTTAACACCAACAAAACCAGTTACACCCTGAACACGGCGGATCAAAGAGCAAGTATTCTTCCATCCAATCTGCGGAAGATCCATTTCAATCATAATATAGCCAGGAAGAATCAAGTTGTTGCGGACGTGTTTTTTTCCATTTGAGATTTCAACAACTTCTTCCATTGGAACTTTTACTTGAAAAACAATATTTGAATCAAGTTTCTGCTCCGTGAGCATAGTTGTCAATGTTCTTTGAATTTTCTGTTCGTAGCCTGAATAAGTCTGAAGAATATACCAGCTTCTTGCCATTTGATTCCCCTAGAATACGAGGCGAAGGCCTTCTGTAAACAGCCAGTCAAGAAGACCAAGAATCAATGCAACAATAATTGTAGAGATGAAAACAACCTTTGTAGAAGAAAGAACGTCGATACGTGTAGGCCAAGTTACCTTTCTAAGCTCTCCGGCACATTCTTTAAAAAACTGAAAAATCTTTTTCATTTTCATCCTCGTCTTTTGTAATTAACAGGCCAGGCAGGACTCGAACCCGCGACAACCGGTTTTGGAGACCGGGACTCTACCAACTGAGCTACTGACCTAAAATATATTCAGCCTCCCTAAAAGAAGGCATATATTTTATTTAGCTTTTGTTTCCTTGTGAAGGATTTCTTTGCGGCAGAATGGGCAGTACTTATTTTTTTCAAGTTTGCCAGTGATATTCTTGCGGTTTTTGTATGTTGTGTAATTTTTGCGTTTGCATTCTGTGCACTGCAATGCAATGATTTCTACGGCTGACTTTTTCTTGCTTGCCATAATATTTGCTCCTCTGTTTTTCTAATCTTATAGCTCCCGAGCGGAATCGGACCGCTGACCTCATCGTTACCAACGATGTGCTCTACCGACTGAGCTACAAGAGCATAGGGATAATAATCCCTTGAAAAATGGTATGTTTTGAAAATATAACTTAATAGAAAAAATATGTCAATAAGAGATTCCTGAATTTGTTGAAATTCAAATAAGATTTTTAGAAAACAGGATTATCGGTCAAGCCCGATAATGACAGTAAAATTTAAACTTTTTGAAGCCCCATAACACAAAAATCCGGCTACGAGCGGCATTCTTGAGTGAAAGTTGTGTGCGGCGGAACAGACTTTGTAATCCAAGTGTTTCCGCCTATGACGCAACCTTCCCCAATGACGGTATTTCCGCCTAGAATCGTAGCATTGGCATAAATTGTAACATTGTCTTCTATTGTTGGGTGGCGTTTTTTGTTCATAAGCTCCTTTTTTACACTCAAAGCGCCCAATGTAACGCCTTGGTAAATCTTTACATTGTTGCCGATAACGCAGCTTTCGCCGATTACAACGCCAGTTCCGTGGTCAATAAAAAAACTTTCGCCGATTTTTGCGCCCGGATTTATATCGATTCCAGTGTGGCTGTGCGCGTACTCGCTCATTATGCGCGGAATAACAGGAACTCCGTTTTCAGTAAGGAAATGCGCAATTCTATAAACGGAAATTGCTTCAAGGCACGGATACGAAACTATTACTTCCTCACTGGACTTTGCAGCAGGATCTCCAGCATTGGCAGCCTGAACATCAAGCCCGATTTTTCTGCGGATTTCTGGAATTTCTTCAATAAGCGCAAGAGAAGCCTTTTCCGCAAGATTAAAGCAATGGGAAAGCTCCACTTTGTCGTTCTGGACAACAAAAGAAAGGGCTTTTTTAATTTCGCGGGTAAGCATTGAAACTATGCGGTTTACGCGCTCGCCTGTAACAAATCTCAATGTAAGCGAATCAATTTCTTCCGCAACCCTGTAGCCCGGAAAAATCAAGCACTGAATATCCTTTAGAACAGTTATGACGTTTTCCCTGTTCGGAAACTTCATGGCTTCATCAAGGTTGATTCCTCCGTACTTTTGGTAAGACTCAAGTATTTTTTCTACGGCAGTGTCAATTGTCGCGCTCATAAGACCTCGCTTTTAATTTTCCGAAAAGCAAACCGGCTAGCTCCAGTACTTTTTGCCCCAGTTTTCAAAACTCCATTCATCGGAATATTCATTGCATTCATAGTCAATGTAATATAAAAGTCCGTTCTGTACAATAAAATTTGTAGGATAATAATCGATATTAAGGTGAAGCGGATAAAGTTTGCGGCACATTTCTTCTACTTGCGCAATGTATTCGGGCTTTACAAGCTTTTCCTTGGCAAGCTGCTCGATTGTCGGGCCGTCAATATATTCCTTTAAAATGCGCTCATTCTGGACATCATGCGCAATCATAAGCGGAATTCTTATGCCGGCATTTTTCAGCCGCTCATAATCGTTAAGCTCCGCCATTATCTTGTTGCCAAACTGATAATAGCTGCACGGCTCGTGGTGAATCTGCTTGAGAACAAAAA
>CAVKBG010000019.1:9748-41832 GCA_963654755.1 Desulfovibrionaceae bacterium | reverse complement strand
GAATGAAGTACAAGATTGCGTGCGCAGACGGAATTCAGGAAGGGCTTGAGACTGTTCGCGACCTGAAGTCGTACAACGCGGCGGAAAATTATCTTGAAGGATTTGCGGAGAAAGTTCGCGCGGTGGAAAAACATTCGATTGTGGCGGAATTTGCAACGGCGGCGTTCGTCGTTTCGGCGCAGATGGTCTTGAAACTCGGAATCGGAACGGTTGCCGTAACGGGCGCGGTTCTTCTTGCCTCTGGCGAAATCGATATCCTCACGTTCTTTATGTATCTGCTTGTAGTTTCGCGGATGTACGACCCATTGCAGGTTTCGCTCCAGAATCTTGCGGCGATTATCAGCTGCGACGTTCGCTGTTCAAGAATGGACGAGATTTTAAGTCACGACGAGCAGACAGGAAAAGCGGAGCTTTCAAACAAAGGCTACGACATCAATTTTGAGAACGTGGGATTTTCGTACAATGATGGAAAGGAAATCCTGAAAAACGTTTCGTTCACTGCAAGGCAGGGCGAAGTTACGGCGCTAATCGGGCCGAGCGGAAGCGGAAAGACAACGGTGAGCCGGCTTGCCGCGCGCTTCTGGGACTTGAACAGGGGCAAAATCAGCGTGGGCGGAATGGACATCTCGAAAATCGACCCGGAAACGCTCCTGGGAATGTACTCGATTGTTTTCCAGGACGTTACGCTCTTCAACAACACGGTGATGGAAAACATTCGGATTGGACGGAAGGACGCGACCGACGAAGAGGTGATTGAGGCTGCACGGCTTGCCCGCTGCGACGACTTTGTGGAAAAGCTCCCTGAAAAGTGGAACACGGTAATCGGCGAGAACGGCTCGGAGCTTTCGGGCGGCGAGCGGCAGAGAATCTCAATCGCGCGCGCGTTCCTAAAAGACGCCCCGATAATTTTGCTGGACGAGGCGACCGCGAGCCTTGACGTTGACAACGAGACACTCGTTCAGGAATCGCTCTCGCGTCTGATAAAGAACAAGACCGTTCTGATAATCGCGCACAGAATGAGAACAGTTGCCAGCGCGGACAAGATTGTTGTGCTAAAAGACGGCGTAGTTGCCGAGCAGGGTAGCCCGGTGGAGCTCCTCCGCGAGAAAGGCGGAATCTACAGCAAGATGATTTCCACGCAACTAAAGGCAAGTGAATGGAAGTATGAGTAGGGGATAAAGAAAAAGCGGATCGTGAAAAACAAAACGGAGTTTTTACGCTCCGCTTTTTGTGTTTTTAGGACGAGCTGAAAATTCCGAAGGCAGAAAAAATGTTTTGTCAGGCCTCGGAATGATTCCGAGACCTGAAATTAAACAAATTCTCCGCGCGGAACTATTCCGATTCCCAAAAAAACAGAAATTCAGCAAACGGAATTTTTCCGCAGCAAGAAAAAAAGCAAATTCACTTTTCGGAATTATTCCGTTCGTTAAAAATACGCTTAGACAACCTTCGGAATCATTCCGTTTGCTAACCAAAAGCAATTTTTTAAAACGGAATAATTCCGATTTGTAAAAATACGTTGGTTTGGGGTTCGGAATTTTTTTTAAACACGGAAAATGTGCTGGGGAAGGTGTGAAGAAATTTTCATAGTCAGAAAATCCGCTGGGCGGCTCGTGAAGATTTTCGCATAAGTGGAAATTTCGCTGGGCGACGAATTAAAATATTTTCATAAGCAAAAAATGCTTTGGGCATCTATTAAAATTTTTCGCACGAGCAGAAATCTTGCTAGGTGGCGCAAAAAATGAGTTTCATGCCCAATATGATAAAAAATTTCGTCTTCCTCCGCAAAATTCCACCTGAAAAACGCAAAAGTATAATATGCAAATTGAAATTTCAGTGGTAAATTCTCTAGCAGTGGCGGGCGGCTTTGTTTCCGTCTGTAAAATCTTACGGAGGTTTTTATGAAAAAGAAAATGAATGTTGGTTTTGTGGTTTGCCTGGAACTTTTTGTTATGCTTGTTGCGTTGGCTCTTTCGCTTCTTGGAATGAAGGGCGGACTTTCTCTTGTGTGGCTGTTTCTGGACTTGCCGTCGCTCGTGCTGCTTTTGCTTTTTTCTGTTCCGCCTATGGTTTTTAGCGGAATGTGGGGCGATTTTCTGCGCGCATTTTCAGCTGGAAAAAAAGACTTTGGCGTGGCTAAACTCAAGCGGAGTGAAAAGGCGGTTTCCATGATGCAGCGTTTTGTCCTTATCGGCGGATTTTTCAGTGTGTTTGTTGCGCTTATTGTGTGCCTTTCGGATGTTTCAGATTCTTGCACACTTGGAAATAATCTTGCGGTGATCTGCATTTCGGCTTTCTACACGGTTGTTTTTGAGTTCCTGCTTATTCCTTTGGATGCGAGTGTTCGTGTTGCTCTTATTGACGCGATGAATCTTGACGAGGAATAGGGGCGGACGATGAGGAAAGGGTTGTTTTTTCTGTGCGCAGTTCTGTATGCGTTTTCGGTTGCGCTTGCGGTTTTTGTTCTGGCGGCGGGAATTTCAGACGGAAGGTTGAAGGCTGTCTCCTCTCTTTCAATTTTGCTTTCTTTTTGTGCTGTACTTGCGATGCTTTTTTTGCTTGTTAGGCAGAAAGGCGAGTCGGAATCTTTGGAACAGAAAGAAAATCCGGCGGAAAAAATTCCGTCCAAGGAAAAATATCTTGAATTTGCGGCTGCAAGCGGACTTTCCCGGCGTGAAAGCGAAATAGGCTGGCTTGTTTTGGGCGGGCTTTCAAACATTCAGCTTGCCGAAACTCTCTATATTTCCCTAGCCACCGTTAAAAAGCACCTGACCCACATATACGAAAAGACTGGAACAAACGGAAGAAAGGAATTCGCGGAAAAGGCAGGGAAGGTTTAGGAACTATTGTTTATTTTCTTGTTCTATGGCAATTTTAAAGTAAAAAATGGAGAAAACTAAAAATGTCAGAATCTAAAAAACTTTTAAGCTCAAATCTCCCATCCCCAGACCAAATTTTTCCGAATGAGTACAAGACATCCTGCTTTGTGAAAAATGTCGTGAAAGCTCCGAACGTTCAGATTGGCGACTACACTTATTACGATGATTCGACCGCTCCGACTGATTTTGAGAAAAACAACATTCTTTTCAATTACCCTGAATTCGGTGAGAAGCTGATAATCGGAAAATTCTGCCAGATTGCAAGCGGAACAAAATTCATAATGGGACCCGCGAACCATAGGCTTTGCAGCGTAACGACTTATCCTTTCAACGTGTTCGGCGGCGCGTTCACGGAAAACACTCCAGACCACGTTTCGCAGCTTCCGCACAAAGGCGACACTGTTGTTGGAAACGATGTCTGGTTCGGGCGTGAAAGCGTTATTATGCCGGGCGTAAAAATCGGTGACGGCGCGATTATCGCCGCATATTCGGTTGTGGCAAAAGATGTTGAGCCGTACACGCTCGTCGGCGGAAATCCTGCGCGCTTCATAAAAAAGCGTTTCAATGACGAGCTTACAGAGCTTCTTTTAAGGCTTAAGTGGTGGGATTTTCAGGGCGAAAAACTTGCGAATATTCTTCCGCTTTTGTGCGACCCGGATTTGTAGAAAGTCGCAGGTGAAATCAAGAAGATTCTTGCGGAAAAGTGAAAGTTTAAAATTCCCTGTAGTTTTCAGTCAAATCTTCTTCAAGCCACAGGGAAATTTCTTCTGTCACTTTTGAAAGTTTTTGGGCTTTTTGTTTTCCTGTTATTGAGCATTCCCAGACAACGGCGACTCTGTAGCAATTATCAAGATAAGCTGAAATCACTTTTTTGTCGCGTTCCATGTTTTTTTCAATTTTATTTTTCCAATATTCAACATTTGTTTTTGGCAGCCTGAAAAGCCGGCAGTTTTTGTGTCCGTGCCAAAAGCATCCGTGGATAAAAATCACTGCGTTGTAATGCGGAAGAAAAATGTCCGGTGTTCCCAAATATCGCTTGTCGTTTTTTCTGAATCTGAATCCGGCTTTATGGAGCGCGCTTCTTAAAAAGACTTCGGGCTTGGTGTCTTTGCTGTGGATTTTCGCCATGTTCAGGCTTCTTTGTTCTGCGCTCAATGTGTCCATTTCTGTATATTAATTTTGCCAAGCTAAAAATTCAACTGGCGGATTTTCTTGTACAATTGAACATAAAATGTTAAAATGTCATTTATGAATACTTTTGTTGCTCTTTGCGCAGTTGGCGCGGAAAAAATCCTTGGAAATGAAATAAAACATTTGGGCTATGCTCTTGCAGGAAACGCTCCTGGACGTGTTTCGTTTTTAGGCGACAATGATGCTTTGTATCGCTCAAATTTTTGTCTTAGGACGAGCGACAGAGTTTATCTTCAGATGGCTCGCTACAAGGCCGACAATTTTGATTCCCTTTTTGAAGGCTGCTATAGAATTGACTGGCAGGATTTTTTTAGAAAAGATGTTCGTGTCGTTGTGGATAAAGTCCGTGTTTATAAAAGCCGGATTAACAGCGAGCATACAATTCAGGGAATGATTCAAAAGGCAATTTATACGAAGCTTGGCGATGTCTGGCGAATGAATTCTTTGCCGGAATCAGGAAGTCAGGCTGATGTTCGTGTTTACATGGAGCGGGACGAAGCTGTGATTTTGCTTGATACAAGCGGGCAGGCTTTGCATAAGCGCGGCTACAGAACTGAAGGCGGTGCTGCTCCATTGCGGGAAACAACGGCTGCGGTTCTTTTGCAGGAAATGATGTGGCGCAGAAAAACTCCTTTGCATGATCCTTTTTGTGGAAGTGGAACTATTGCAATTGAAGCTGCTCTTTATGCCCATAATATTGCTCCAGGCCTTGGAAGAAATTTTGCGTATGAAAATCTTTCTATATATGATTCTTCCCGCGCTTTGGAGATAAAAAAAGAAGAAGCCGCAAAAATCCGCACAGATGTTGAATGCCGCATTGCCGGAAGCGACATAGATCCGTTTGCAATCGACCGTGCAAAACTGAATGCTGAGCACGCTTGTACAATGGCAGGAAGAGCTTTGCAGCTTATTGGAAGCGATATGCGCATTGAGCGTCCTGAATTTTTTGTAAGCGACTTTGAAACTTTGCATTCAGAATTTGAAAACGGACTTATACTTTGCAATCCTCCTTACGGCGAACGTTTGGGCGATGAATTTCAGGCTGAAAGTCTTTATAGAAAAATGGGCAGCTTGACTTCAAATTTTGAAAACTGGCAGATGGGCGTTATTACAAGCCAAAAGTCTTTTGAAAATTGTTTCGAAAAAAAAGCTTCTGCGGTAAAGCCTTTAAAAGCTGGAAATCTGGACACTTCTTTTTATATTTACAGGTAAAATATGGCGATTGTTGTTGAGCACGAAAAGCGCAAAAGGGAAATCCTTGAAAAATCATTTCAACTTTTTATAGAAGATGGCTACGAAGATGTTACTTACCAGAAAATCGCGGACAAGTGCGGAATTACTCGTACAACTCTTTATATCTATTTTAAAAATAAGCGCGAAATTTTTTTGTGGAGCATAAAGCAGCTTACAAACGATGTTGAGCAGGAGCTTATTGGAATTATAAAAAACAGCCAGATTGATTCCATAGAATGCCTTAAGCGGATTTTTTTGTGCATAATTGATATTGCGGAAAGCAATCGGGCATTTTTCCGTGTTTTAAAAATGTATCTTATGCAGCTTGAAAAAAGCGGCGTGGATATAAACGACCGTGTAACAAGGCGTGTTATTAGAATTCAGCATTTGATGAATATGGTTTTAATCCGCGGACAAAAAAAAGGCGAAATAAAAAATCTTCCGATAAAAGAAATAAACAGTTTGCTTTACTGCCTTTTGGAAACTTCAATTTTCCGGCTTGGAATTCTTAATCAGGAAAATCTTGATGAAATGCGCGGAACGGTTCAGTTTGTAATAGAGCAGTTCAAGGCGGAGAAAAAATAAAATGAATTTTTCAAGTTTGATTCCACCGTTTTTAATTTGCACAATTCCTGTTTTGGCGGCGTTGGCTTGCCTTGTTGTTCTTATAAAAGAATTCAGGCTTAGCTTTGGATTTATTGCGGTTTTCTGCGGACTTTTTGCTGTTGTTCCGATTGCCGCAATTCAGTTTTTCTTGGAAGCTTCCGGCGTGATTAATGTGCATTCGCTTTTTTCTGTTTTGCTGAAAAGCATTCTTGTGAACGGCGTTGTTGAGGAAACAATAAAAATGGCGGTGTTTTTTATTTTTCCTTCAAAGAAAATGTCGATGAAAGTTTTTTTTGCCTGCGCTGTTTTGAGCGGACTTTCGCTTGGCTGCTTTGAAACTTTAATTTACATTGCTTCTGGAATTCAAAATCTTGAGCTTAGGCTTTTGACTGCGGTTGTTATTCATTCTTGCTGCGCCGGGCTTTCGGGGCTTTTTGTTTTCAATTTGAAGAACGGAAATTTCAAGCTTTATCCATTTGTTCTGGCAATTTTGCTGCACGGAATTTACAATTATTTTGCGGGATTTAAAATGGACAGCATGTTCTTTTGGTTTTCGCTTGTTGTAGTTTTGGTTGCCGTTGTGGAATGCCGGATCCGTTACAGGGCAATGAATCCGGAAGGGCTGATTCTTTTTCAGTAAAGCTAAGAGCAGTCTTTGCAAATTCCCCAGATGTTGGTCTGAATTTTTTCAGCTTTGAATCCGTCTTGCAAAAACTGCGGCGGAAGTTCGACTGGCTTAAAAATATCATAAATTTTTCCGCATTTTACGCATTTAAAGTGCAGATGGTTTGAAGTGTCCGCATCGTATCTAAGCTCGCCGTCTTCAATTGTAATTGTCTGCACAAGTCCGCATTTGGAAAACTGCTTGAGCGTATTGTAAACTGTTGTGCGCGACAAAGTTGGCATTTGCGGAGAAAGGGATGTGTAAATTGTGTCAACGGTCGGATGCACTGGATTTTCCGCAAGAAATTTGTAAATTGCCATTCTTTGAACTGACGGCCGGATATTTTTTTCTTCTAGTTTTGCTGCGATTTGTTCGTGATTCATTTTTTTCTCTTGAAACTTTTTGGAATTTAAAAAAACACCATGCAATGAAAATGTTTTCAAGGCACAGTGTTTTTTTTATTTTATTTGCTGAAATAACGCTGCATTATTCCTTTGAATCCTGCTCCATGGCGCGCTTCATCTTTTGCCATTTCGTGCACTGTGTCGTGAATTGCATCATAGCCAAGTTCCTTTGCGCGTTTTGCAAGCTGAAGTTTTCCGTTGCAAGCCCCAGCTTCTGCATCGGCTCTCATCTGAACATTTTTCTTTGTTGAATCAGTAAGAACTTCCCCAAGAAGCTCTGCGAATTTTGCGGCGTGCTCGGCTTCTTCAAAAGCATAGCGTTTGTATGCTTCTGCAATTTCCGGGTAGCCTTCGCGGTCTGCCTGGCGGGACATTGCAAGATACATTCCAACTTCTGAACATTCACCGGCAAAATTTTCACGGAGTCCTTTTACAACTTCTTCATCCAAGCCTTTTGCTGAACCAACTTGATGCTCGCAGGCAAATCCTTTTGTTTCAACCATTTCATTGAAAGCATTTTTTGCATGGCAAACTGGACATTCTTCCGGCGCATTGTCTCCTGTGTGAACATATCCGCATACTTTGCAAACCCATTTTTTCATAGCAACCTCCTAAGTTCCTTACACTTGATTGTTTATAAATTTGTATTTATTACAATAATGATATTATTATAATAAATTTGTTTTGTCAACAAAAATTTGACAAATTTAAATTCCGGGCTTAAAATAAAAATTGTCGGAAAACTCTTGTTGTTTTTCATAGATAGACTCTCCTCAAAAAGCCGGTTTGTCGTTGGCAGGCCGGTTTTTTATTTGTGCGCTTTGCCGTAAAATATTGTAAGCCTTGCCGATTCATTATATAATGCACCGATATGCCTGAAAGCGAAAATCCTTTGATTGTTCAGTCTGACAGAACTCTTCTGCTTGATGTCCATGCGCCTCGTGCTGAAGAATGCAGGGCTGCTTTGATTCCTTTTGCGGAACTTGTGCGCTCTCCTGAACATTTGCATACATATCAAATTTCATCTCTTTCTTTGTGGAACGCTGAAAGTTCAGGATTTACAGGCGAACAGGCAGTTGAAGTTTTAAAAAAATTTTCACGTTATGAAATTCCGCAGAGCGTTGTTGTGTGGATTGAAGAAACTTCCGGGCGTTTTGGAAAGCTCAGGCTGGTTCAAGGTCCTTCTGTGGAAAATTCTGACGGAATAAAAGAAGAATATCTTTATCTTGTTTCAAATTCTCCGTATGTTTTTAAGCAAATTGAAGCCAACGCTTTTGCCAGAAAATTTCTTGTTCCGTGCGAATGTTCAGAAGAATTTTCAGCAGGACTTTCAGAAAAAGAAAAAACTTTTTGCTTTAAACTTTTGCTTACGGACCGCGGAATTGTTAAGCAGAATCTTTTAAAAATTGGCTGGCCTGTAAAAGATGATGTTCCGCTTCAGGACGGATTTCCCCTTGAAATAAATTTGCGGAAAACAACTTTGAGCGGACGGCCTTTTGAAGTGCGCGAATATCAGAAGGCTGCGGCAAATGCGCTTGTCGGAAATAAAGGCCCTGGAACTGGATTCGGCACAATTGTGCTTCCTTGCGGCGCGGGCAAAACAATTGTCGGAATGGAAATAATGAGCCTTTTAAAGACAAACACGCTTATTGTAACCACAAATATTACAGCTGTTCATCAGTGGATAGACGAGCTTATTGATAAAACTGATTTGGATGCAAGCCAGATTGCGGAATACACTGGAGAAAATAAAACTATAAAACCAGTAACTGTTGCCACTTATCAGATTCTTACTTGGCGTCCTGACAAAAATGGTCCTTATCCGCATTTTTCACTTTTCAGGCAGAATAACTGGGGGCTTGTTATTTACGATGAAGTCCACATGATTCCGGCTCCTGTTTTTAGAGTTGCCGCTGAACTTCAGGCTGTGCGCCGTGTCGGGCTAACTGCGACTCTTGTGCGTGAAGATGGCTGCGAAGGCTACGTTTTTTCTTTGGTTGGTCCTAAAAGATATGATGTTCCTTGGAAGGAGCTTGAAAAGGCAAAGTGGATTGCAAAGGCTGAATGCATTGAAGTTCGCCTTGGACTTCCAGAAGATAAAGAAATTGAATATGCGGTTGCGGCAAACAGGGAAAAGCACAGAATTGCAAGTGAAAATCCTTTGAAAAATAAAATTGTTCAGGAGCTTGTTGAAAAATTCAAGGATGACAAAATTCTTATAATCGGGCAGTTTTTAACTCATCTTGAAATTCTTGCCAAGCTTTTGAATGTTCCGATTATTACCGGCAAAACAAAAAATTCCGAACGTGATATAATTTATGATGATTTTAGAAGCGGAAAAATTCGTGTGCTTGTTGTAAGCAAAGTTGCGAATTTTGCAATCGATTTGCCGGACGCAAGCATGGCGATTCAAGTGAGCGGAACTTTCGGTTCAAGGCAGGAAGAAGCTCAGCGGCTTGGAAGAATTCTTCGTCCCAAAGAAAGAACTTCAAGATTTTTTACTTTGATTACGCGCGGAACTGTTGAAGAAGATTTTGGAAGCAACCGCCAGAAATTTTTAGCCGAGCAAGGATATTCTTACAGAATTGTCCGCTACGAAAATGAAAAAAGTTTTGACGAGCTTGAAGTTCCAGTTCAAATTGAAGGATGTGGCCAATGAATTTAGATGCAAAAGTTCAAAAGATAATTCAATGGCGTGAAAGTTTTTGCACTTTGCCGGATAAATTTTTTTTCGAGTTGGTCCGCATTTATCTTGGCGAAGTGAAAACTCCTTACAACAAGCAAAAATTGGCGGAAGAAATCGGAGCTTTTCTGCGCAAAAAAGAAACTCAGGAATCAATTATAAAATTTCTTGACGAAACTGATATAAAAATTCTTACAGCGATAAAATTTTTGAACGAGCCTGACATTGAAAAACTTGAAAAATTTTTTTTATCTTCAATTCAGCAGGCAGATTTTTACAGCGCGGTTGCAAGCCTTGAAGAACGCCTTTTGATTTTTTCTGTCCGCGGAAAAAATTCTGAAAAAAATTTAATAAAAATAAATCCGTATCTTGAAGATGATTTAAGCGGCTTGTTAAATTTGCAGACTTTGATAAGTCCAGAAAGTGCAAAAAAATTCCCTGAGCGTCGCTTGAGAATTTCTTCTGAACTTCTTGCGGTTTTTATCTGCTATGTTTCAAGCCATTCCGATATTTGCAAAAATAACGGGGAACTGAAAAAGAAATCGGCTTCTGACTTGGCGGAAATTTTTCAAGAGAATTTCAACAAGGAATTTTTTGAAACACTTTTTAAAGCTCTAAAAAATCTTCATCTTGTTCAGGAAGATTCTGAAGGCAAAGGATTTTTTGTTGACTGGCAGAAACTTGAACTTTTTTCAAATTTGACTTTTGGAAATCAGGCTGCATATATTTGCGCCGCTTGTGCCGGTTCATTTTCCAGAAGCATGATTTTGTCTAGCGCAGAAATTTTTTTTAAGACGCTTTCATTTTTAAAGCAAGACGTTTACACAAGACAGAAAATTCTTCAGATTGCTTTTTTGCTAAAAGATAAAAATTCTCGCTACTCTGAAAATTCTTTCAGCCGGTTTTCAAGAATTGTTGCGTTTGGTTCTTCCGCGGAAAATTCTTCTGTTGATTCAAATTTTTTGGATGCGATGTTTGACTGCGCGATTGAACTTGGAATTGTCGATTCAGTTTCTGAAGGCGAAAATGAATTTATTTGTGTGAATCAAATTTTTGAAGAAAAAAAATCGCAAGGTTCTTTGAGCATTGACGCAGGTTTTTCAGTTACAGTTTTGCCGGGATTTTTGCTTTCTGACTTTGTTCCGCTTATAAAATTTCTTTGTCCAAAAAAATGCGATACAGCTGCTGTTTTTGAAATTACGCGCCAGTCTGTTTTGAAGGCTTTTGATTTTGAAATGACGAAAGAGCAGATTTCCGAAATTTTAAAAAAATATTCGCATTATGAAATTCCGCAGAATCTTTTGGTTTCGCTTGATGAATGGGCAGAGTCTTATAATTCGGCGGCGCTTTACAAAGGCTATGTTTTAAAAATCCGCCCTGAAAATTCTATTGTAATTGAAAAAAAACTTTCATCTTATATTGTTGAAATTTTGTCGCCGGGAATTTTTCTGATGAATTTTTCATCCGACGAGCAGGCAAAAAATTGCGTTGAGCGGCTTGGACTTGATTTTGTTGGAAATGTAAAATCCGCGAAAAAAACTGCGCCTGCATTAGGATTTCCGCAAATTGAATTTGATTCTGAAATTTTGCCTTGTTCTTCGGAAACTTTTTCAGCGGAAAATTCCATAGCTTTTGGCTCAAAAAAAGAAGTCTCAAAAATTCTTGAGGATTTAAAAAATCAGCTGGAAAATATTTCGGCTTCCGCAGAGCAAAAAGAAGGACTTGAGGAGCGAATAAAACGGCGCGTGGTTTTGTCTTCGGCGCAGCTTCGGCCTGAAAGCGTTAAGTTTGAGCTTACCGAGGCAAGCGGAATGAATTTTACAGGGAAGCTTAGAGTTTTGGAAAGCGCAGTTCAAAGTGAAGATTTAGTCGAGCTTGAAATGTCTACGACAAAAGAAATTTTAATAGGTGTTCCAAGAGCTGTTGTAAAAAATCAAATTCTTTTTTTAGTTTGCAAAAATCCTGAAATAAATTCAGTTGAAGAATACGAAGTTTCAATTGCCTTGATTTCAAAAGTAAAAAAAATCAGAAGCTCGGCTTCATTTTTAAATTTAATTGCAAAGGAGTCTTGAAATGGAATCGCCAAAAATTTGTCTTACGCTGACAGGAAAAACTCTTGCAGAAGATTTGGAGCTTCTTAACAAATATAGAAGTTATGTTGACATGGCGGAATTGCGTGTTGATTTTTTGAATCAGGATGAGCGGCTTTATGCAAGGCGTTTTCCTTCGATGGCTGGCTTGCCGTGCATTTTGACAATCAGACGTGAAATAGACGGCGGAAAATTTGTAGAAGGAGAATCTGCCCGCACAATTCTTTTTGCCCGCGCGCTTTCTTTTGCTGATGAAGATAAAACTAAAAATTTTACCTATGTTGATTTTGAGGAAGATTTTCACATTTCAAGTCTTGAAGATGCGACGCTTGCTTTTGAGACAAAAGTAATCCGAAGTTTCCACGATATGAAAAATCCTGTGAGAAATATTTTGGAGCGTCTTAAAGAACTGAATCCTTCCGGGCTTGAAATTCCAAAAATTGCATTTATGCCTCACAGTCTTGATGATGTTACAAATCTTTTTGAGCAGGCTTCTAAAATTTCTGGAAACAATCATATTTTGCTTGCAATGGGAACAATGGGAATTCCAACCAGAGTTCTTGGTGCAAAACTGAAAAATTTTTTGACATATACTTCCGCGCCGGAATCCATTCAAAACACTTCAAACATTGCTCATTTGGATGCTGTAAAACTTGGCGGACTTTACAGAACAAAATCTATAAATGAATCAACTAAAATTTTTGGAATTACCGGCTGGCCGCTTTCTGGAACTTCAAGTCCTGAGCTTCACAACACAGGTTATTGCCGCCATGGAATGAATGCCGTTTATATTCCTTTTCCGTCTGAAAAATTTGAGCAGGCAATTGATTTTTCTGAGCAAGTCGGAGTGCAGGGGCTTTCTGTAACTGTTCCGCATAAAGAGGCTGCTCTTGCAAGGGCAGATTTTGTAGACAATGCCGCGCTTGAAATCGGTTCAAGCAATACGTTGATAAAAAAAGACGGAAAATGGTTTGCGTACAACACAGATGCTGAAGGTTTTTTAAAAGCTCTGCTTGAATTTTTGAATTTAAAAAATTTAAAGCACAAAAAAATTTCTATAATTGGAGCGGGCGGAGCTGCAAAGGCGGTTGCGTATGCAGTTTATAATTCCGGCGGAAAAGCCTGCATTTTTAACCGTACTTTGTCAAAGGCAAAAGAACTTGCTGAAAAATACGATTTTAAATATGCTCCGTTGAATTTTGAATCAGTTTCCACGATTAGAAAATATTCGGACGTGATTATTCAAACTACATCGAAAGGAATGCATTGCGAAGAGCCTTCTAATCCAGAAAATGATCCGCTTTATTTTTATGACTTCACAGGGAAGGAAGCTTTGTTCGACATAATTTATATGCCGAAAGCAACTCCGATAATGGTGCGCGCAAGAGAGGCTGGCTGCAAAATCTGCAATGGATTCAGCATGCTTCTTTATCAGGGATATAGGCAATTTGAATTATATACAGGAGTTGAATACTGATGAGTATTTCTAAAGATGAACAAAAAATTTTAGCCGCAACAACAGCAGTTGATTCCTTAATCAAAGAAGGAAAAATTTTCAGCGGAATGAAAATCGGACTTGGAACTGGCTCTACTGCAATGCCGGCTGTAAAAAGACTTGCGCAGAGAATTGAAGACGGAACTTTAAAAGACATAAAAGCCGTTGCAACAAGTTTTCAGACTACATTGGCTTGCGAAGAACTTGGAATTCCTGTTTACACATTGAACGATAAAGCAATCAACGGAACTCTTGACCTTGCAATTGACGGAGCGGACGAAATCGATTCAGACAACAATCTTATAAAAGGCGGCGGCGCGGCATTGCTCCGTGAAAAAATCATTGCGTACAACTCAGCAAAGTTCGCCATTGTTGCGGATTCTTCAAAAGATGTAAAAAGCCTTGGAACTGGTTTTGCTCTCCCTGTTGAAATTATAGCCGAAGCTCGCGTTCCCGTAATCAAAGCTTTGGAAAAACTTGGCGCGGAATGTGTGCTGCGTGAAGGCGTAAAAAAAGCAGGTCCTGTAATTACAGACAACGGAAATCTTATCTTGGACTGCAAATGGAAGTCTCCGGTCAATCCGCGTGAAATGGAAGAAAAAATCGACGGAATAACCGGCGTTGTTGAATGCGGATTTTTTACAAAGATAAAGCCGGAAGTTTTTATTGCAAAACCTGACGGAACTGTTGAACGCCGCTAGTTTGCTTTGCAACTTGAATTTAGAGGCAACTTCAATTTATAATTGTATATTATGGAAAAATTAAAAATTTTATTGGCAAAAGGAAGAATTTACGAATCTGTATATGAGCTTTTAAACGATGTTGGAATTTCTTTAAAGCTTCCAGACAGAACATATTTTCCTATAACAAATCAGAAAGACCTTGCGTTTCAAGTTGTAAAACCTCAGATTGCGAGCGTCCTTCTTGCGGCAAATAAAGCGGACATTGCTTTTTCTGGAAAAGACTGGGTTTTTGAAAATGGCGTTGAAGATTCGCTTGTTGAAATAATGGATTTGGGATTTGATCCAGTCCGTGTCGTTGCTGCGATTCCAGAGGATTTTGATTATGAAGAGCTTGCAAAGAAAAATGTTACAATTGCAACTGAATATCAGAATTTAAGCAAAAAATGGGTTGAAGCAAAAAAAATCAACGGAACAATTTTCCGCACTTGGGGAACAAGCGAAGGTTTTGTTCAGAATACGGAAGATTCAATTGCGCAAATTCTTATTGACAACACAAGCACCGGCTCTTCTTTAAAGGCGAACCGTTTGAAAATCGTGGACACTCTTATGGAAAGTTCCACAAGAATGTATGCGTCAAAAGAAGCAATGGCTGACCCGGAAAAAAAGCAGAAGATTCTTGAACTTAAAATGCTTTTTTCTGCTGTTCTTGATGCGCGCGACCGTGTCATGCTTGAGATGAATGTTTCCAAGGAAAAATTTGACACGCTTGTAAAGGCAATTCCGTCTATGAGAAGCCCGACTGTAAGTCCGCTTTTTGGAGATTCAGGATATGCTGTAAAAACTGCGGTTAAAAAAAGCGAAGTTCCGGTTCTTCTTCCAAAGCTCAAGGAATTTGGAGCCACAGATATTTTGGAATATGAACTTAGAAAAGTCATGTCATAAGGAATTTTTCAAATGGAAAGAACTGCAAGCATAAAACGCATAACTGGCGAAACCCAAATAGAACTTTCTTTAAATCTTGACGGAACAGGAAAATGCTCTGTAAAAAATCCAATCGGCTTTTTTGGCCACATGCTGAATTCTTTTTGCAAGCATGGACTATTTGATTTGAGCGGCGAGCTTAAAGGCGATTTGGAAGTTGACCAGCATCATCTTATTGAAGACACAGGAATTGTTCTTGGACAATGCTTTGCTTCTGCTTTGGGAAACTGCGCCGGAATTTATAGAAGCGGATTTTCAATTTATCCGATGGACGAAAGTCTTTTGCAGGCTGCCGTTGATTTTGGCGGACGTCCGTTTTGCGTTGTAAATGCGGCTCTTTCCAATATTCCGCTTGTTTCAATTGGGCAGGACGGAAAATCTTCTTCATTCCAAACTGATTGCTTTGAAGATTTTTGGCAGGGATTTGTAAACGGTGCAAAATGCAATTTGCATCTTGATACAATCCGCGGAAGAAGCGACCATCATAAAATCGAAGGACTTTTTAAAGCCGCAGCCCGGGCAATTCGTCAGGCAGTGGAAATTGATTCAAGACGCAACGGAGAAATTCCAAGCACAAAAGGATTGATTTAGCCTGAATGTCGAATTTTGAAAAAACAGTCATTTATGTGTCATTCCCGTGCTTGACACTGCGATGTTTGCATAGCAAACTCGGTTAGCAATCTGTTGTAAAATTACAATAGATCATCAGGTCAAGCTCGATAATGACATTAAACTATAAAACTCGAAGTTTAACTGATTTAGAATTTTATTTTATAGAAGGTAAAAAATGGACAGCACAGAGGAAATTTTAAATTTGCTGCGTGACAATGCGCGTATTTCTGTAGAAGACATTTCAGCGATGACAAAAAAATCTGTTGAAGAAGTCAAGTCGATTATTCAGCAGCTTGAAAATGACGGCGTTATTATGAAATATGCCGCAATTATAAATCCTGAAAAAGATTCCAAGGCAAAAGAAAAAGTCTGTGCGGAAATAGAAATTCAAGTTATACCAGAACGCGAGCATGGATTTGACGGAATCGCTGACAGAATTTACAGGTTTCCGCAGGTAAAATCCCTTTATCTTATGAGCGGCGGCTACGATTTAAAAGTAATAATTGAAGGCGAAACTTTGCAGGAAGTGGCGCTTTTTGTTGCAAGAAAACTTTCTACGCTTCAAGGCGTGCGCTCCACAAAAACTCATTTTATTTTAAAAACTTACAAAGAAAATGACATTGTTTATATAGAAGAAAATTCCGACAGCCGGGAAGGAGCAATGGCTTAATGAATACAAGAGAAGACAAATTCAGTTCATCAATGATGCAGACTCCTCCAAGCGGAATCCGGAAATTTTTTGAAATGCTGATTGGGCATGACGATGTAATTTCGCTTTCTGTTGGCGAGCCTGATTTTCCGACTCCTTGGTGCATCCGCGAGGAAGCTTTTTATCATCTTGAAAAAGGGCACACAAGCTACACTTCAAACTGGGGATTGCTTGAGCTGCGTGAAGAAATTTCAAAATATATGCAGAAATACAATATGCATTATAATCCGCAGAAAGAAATTCTTATAACGGTTGGAGCAAGTGAAGGAGTTGATGCTTCTTTGCGTGCGATTCTTAATCCGGGAGATGAAATTATTGTCTGCCAGCCTTGCTACGTGAATTATGTTCCTTTGGCGCGTCTTTGTGAAGTCAATGTTGTTCCTATTGATACAAGTGTAAATGGATTTTATCCGACCGCAGAGCAAATTGAAAATGCAGTTACTCCAAAAACAAAAGCCGTTATGATTTGCTCTCCGAACAATCCGACTGGAACAATGATTCCGAAAGAAGAACTTGAAAAAATCGCGGAAATTGTAAAAAAACATCAGCTTTGGGTTATAAGCGATGAAATTTACTGCGAGCTTGCTTATGACGGCGCGGAACACGTTTCAATCGGCTCTTTCCCAGGAATGAAAGATTACACGATTATTCTTAACGGTTTTTCAAAGTCTTTTGCAATGACAGGCTGGCGAATTGGATATATTGCGGCTCCTGCGGAACTTCTTGCTCAGATTGTAAAACTTCACGGATACAATACGATTTGCGCCCCGATTTTCAGTCAGTATGCCGCCACGGAAGGTTTGCGCAACGGCTGGTCTGAAGTTGAAAAAATGCGTGTTAGTTATCAGCAGCGAAGAAATTTGATGTACAAGGCTTTTTGCGATATGGGGCTTCCTGTTCCAGAGCCTTCCGGCGCTTTTTATATGTTCCCGGACATTTCGTCAACAGGACTTTCAAGTGAAGAATTCGCCACAAAACTTTTCCAAAAGCACAATGTTGCCGTTGTTCCGGGAAGCGTTTTTGGCGCAGGCGGAGAAGGGCACATAAGATGCTGCTATGCAACCGCAATTGATAAAATCAAAGTTGCCTTGGACAGAATTTCGGATTTTGTCCAGGAATGCCGAAAAAATTAAATTTTGGTAAACGCAAAAAATTCCGATAAATAATAAACGGGGGAATTCTTGAGTTCATAAGAGCTTTTGAAATTCCCTCAAATAATTTCACTTTGTTAAGGAAGGTTTTAGAATATGTCATATCTTATTGCTGGCGTTATAATGATTGCTCTTGTCGCAGTTCTTACTTTGTTCATGGGAAAAAATAGCGGCAGCACAAAAGAGAAAAAAACTAGCAATAGAAATAAAGCCCAAATTATAAAAGAAGCGAATAAAAAGCTTGCGAAAAATCCACATGATCCGGCAGGACTTATTCCGCTTGGTGATGTTTATTTTTCAAGCCAGATTTGGGACAAGGCATATTTGATTTACAATGACCTTTCAAAGCTTGATTCAAAGTCTGGAGTTGTCAATTTAGGCGAATGTTTTTTGCGGCTTGGAATCAGCGCGCTTCAGCTTGGAAAAAATCCAGAGGCGGTTCAGGCTTTAGTGAGCGCATACAAAATAAATTCAGTTAGCTTTGAAAATAATTTTTACCTTGGCAAAGCGATGTTCAATCAGAAACTTTATGAAAAATCTGTGCCTTTGTTTAAAAAAGCGATTCTTGCCAAACCTGAATCTTCCGGCACTTATTTTCTGCTTGCGCAAAGCCTTTATTTTGCAAAAAAATACCGCGAAAGTCTTTCATTTTTTAAAAAAGCCTTGGATGAAGATCCTGCAAACAAAGAAGCACTTTTCAATATGTCGGATGCAATGTTTCAGGAAGGGCGTGGCGACCGTGCTATAAAAATTTTCATGCATCTTAGGGCAGATCCAGTTTACGGCGCAAGGTCTTGTCTTAGGGCTGGAATTTTTCATACAAAAATAAATGATTTGAATGCCGCGATTCAGGATTATGAAATCGGACTTAAGCATGAAAACGAGCCTTCTGACATAAGAGTTGAAATTGAATACAATCTTGCCCGTTGCTATTTTGAAAAAAAACAGATTGCAAAAGGTCTTGCGCTTTTAAAGTCAATCCGAAATTCTGTTCAAAATTACAAGGATGTAAATTCACTTATAAACCGTTATCAGGAACTGAGCCAGAATAGCAACCTGCAGATTTATATTTCCGCGAACAGCAACGATTTTGTAACGCTTTGCCGTAAATTTATTTTGACCAAATACAAAAATTCGAATGTAAAAATCCAAAACATAGAAAACGACTCTCTTTATACAGATATTCTGACTGAAATTTTTGCGGCTACTTGGCAAGATGTTGTTTTGTTCAGATTTTTTAGGACAACAGGTTCTGTCGGAGAAATTTATATCAGGGAATTCCACGAGCACATGAGCGATGTAAATGCTGAACGCGGATTTTGTGTTTCCGCAGGAATTTTTTCAGAAGAAAGCAAAAAATACATTGAAGGCCGCCCAATCGATTTAATAGAAAAAACTGAGCTTACAAAAATATTAAAGCAGATTTCAATTTAAAACAAAAAGGACTGCCCAAGAATTTTTCATAACTCCTTGAACAGTCCGCTTTGTCTGCAAACTTAATTTTAGAATGCGGCTACAACTTCGCCGTCTTTAAATTTTTCAGAAATGTAGTTTTTAATTTTGTCGCTCTGCAATGCTTTTACAAGTGCTTTTACGCGCGGGTCATTCTGGTTTCCGTCTTTTACAACTATGATGTTAACATAAGGCGAATCTTTTCCTTCTACAAAAAGTCCGTCTTTTGTTGCTGAAAGTCCTGCTGGAATTGCGTAGTTTCCGTTGATAACAGCCGCATCAACATCGTTCAAAGTGCGTGGAATTGAAGCTGCGTCAAGTTCCTTGAATTTAAGCTTAAGCGGATTTTTTGCAATGTCGAGCGTTGTCGCTGTGATTCCTGCATCTTTTTTAAGCTCAATAAGTCCTGCCGCCTGAAGAAGCAAAAGCGCGCGTCCTCCGTTTGTAGGATCGTTTGGAATTGCAATTGTCGCCTTTTTCTTCAAGTCAGAAAGCTTTGAAACTTTTTTTGAATAAAGGGCAATTGGCTCAATGTGGATTCCGCCGGCATTTACAAGATGATAGCCTTTTTCCTTGTTTGTGGATTCCATGTAAGGAATGTGCTGGTCAAAGTTTGCGTCAAGTTCACCGCTTTCAAGGGCGTCGTTAAGAATAACATAATCTGTCATTTCAATAACCTGAATATCAACGCCCTGAGCTTTTAAATCGTCTTTTACAAGATTGAGCATTTCTGCATGAGGAACAGGAGTTGCTCCAACTTTTAATTTTGCCTGTGCGGACAAAAGGGCGGCTGCAAAAACTGCCGCAGTCAATGTTAATATTTTTTTCATTTTCTTCCTCCAAAAATATTTAAGATAAGCTAAAAATATCTTTTCTTGCTTGAACTGTCAATTATTATATTTTTATACTTGGCTATAGATTTTGTTTATAACATTTATTGCTTTGCAATACTAAGATAGTCATGTTATAATAAGATGAAAATTTGTTTTTAATGCATTTAAATAAAGTTGGAGAACAACATGGCTTTTGATGATGATATTGATCCAAGTATTGCCGCCTTGCTTGCTGATACTCAAGATGAAATTCCAGAAGTGGAATTCAATGCGCCTAAAAAAGATGACATTTCTTCTTTTGGCGGACCGCAGAATAAAGATTTTGAAAATTTTGTAGCTGAAAAATCATCAGGCAAGCCCAAAATGAATGGCTGTGTTCCTGAAGTTGACTTGAATATAAAATCATTTGCTCCAATTGAAAAATATTTTGAAGACACTCCGAGCAAATGCTACGATGATCCTGCGTATTACAAAAAATGCCTTACTGGAGAAGGTTCAAGTTCCCAGAGATTGCATTCGCTTTTAGTAAAATATCTTAACTGCCAGGATAAAAAAGACCGCACAGTTTACCGTCAGCAGATAATCACGGCTTATTGGGAATTTTTAAGAAATCTTGCTCCAAAAATGGCAAGCTCTTCTATTGAAGATTGCAAGCGAATGGCTATGCGGTTTGGCATTTTGCTTCCGTCCTTGGCAACTCCAGAGCAAAAAAATATGTTTGCCCGCGCCATAGACAAGAACAATACTTATGAGCCGATTCTTTATATGGATGAATGGATTCGTTCTGTTGCGCTTGGACACATGAAGCCTAGTACGACTGATGAAATTCCTGTAAGAGGAGCCGCAAAAGGTCCTGCCGCGGAACAGCAGCACATCATGGCTTTAAAAAGCAAGAACAATGGAAAAATTCAGACTTCGGAAAGTCTTTTGAATGCAAAGGAAGCTGAACGGGCAAATTTGGAAAATTCTGTTGAAGGCAAAATCCGCGATATTTTTCAGCATGATTCATTGCCCGGACTTGAACCGCATAAAAATCCTTACACAGATTTGCAGCGAAAACTTTTTTCCGATATTATAAACGATTTCCGTCAGCTTCAAAAAATCGACAAAGAGCTTTCAAAGCATCTTGAGGATTTCAAGGAAGCAAAACAGACTGAACAGAGTCTTAATGACAAGTCAACTGATTTTGTGGAAGAAGTCAATGTCGGAAAAGAAGAAATTCTTGGTGAAATGAGCACAATCCGTCAGATGGCAAAAATGACTTGCGGCCGTCAGGGAAATCAGTATCCGATTTTTACAAGGGAATTTTTTCACTGTACAGAAAAAGGAACTGGATTCCGCGAAAATGTAATCCGTGAGCTTTCTTGGATAGAATCAATTGACCCGCAATGTTTTTGCCGCATACATAAAAATATTCCGCATAGAATTGTTCCTTACGTTTTGCTTGTTCCGACTTATGGCGATGTTGGATTTTGCTGGGAGCCGTTTGACCGTTACAACAGACTTTCTAGCCGTGGCCGCATTGCGATTCCGATGTATCCGCGTGATTTAAAAATTGCGTGTCTTACTGCGGTTGCTGATTTAAGATGGCAGGTTGCGAAAGAAAAGGCTTCGTTCGACTGGATGAGCGACGGACTTACCGGGCATTATTATCAATATCTTGAAGAGCACAAAATGAAGGGCGACATAAAGCAGTTCTTTATAGAAGATTATATTCTTTGGATGACAAAGGAATCTATGGGAACGCAGAAACTTGAAAAAGAAGTCCGCGGAATTTTTTGGCGTTACATTCCTTTCCCACAGGAAACAAAAGAAGACTTAAAGAAGCGCAGCCTTGTTTATCAGGAACTTTATCAGCGCGATATAAATAGAAGTATGAGCGACGGATATTGATAAAAAAAATTATTTTTGTGCTGAAGTCATTCCCCGGCTTGACCGGGGATTTTTTTGTATTGATAAATTAATTTCTTTCAGAAGAATATCTTAATCTTGAACAGAAAGGATTTGCCAAAATTCTTTGTCTTCCTGCCCAATTCTCCAGAAGCCGGCATTTGGAATGTTTTTTTCAGAAAGCATAAGACATCTTGCTGTTAAAGATTCTTTGTCATCAAACCAGCCTTTTACAGTGATTTCAGTTTTGAATTCAAAGTGCGGAATATTTTCAGTTCTTTGAACTTCTTCTAATGCAGAGTTTTCGTCAAGGATTCTGTTGATTCCGCTGTTGTACCAAGCCTTTGAAAAATTCGGTTCTGCCCAGCTTCTTCCGTAGAAAGGCAAGCCCATTATTATTTTTTCAGCCGGAATTGTGTTTAAAGCGTGGTCTGCGATTTTTTTGCACCAGTCCATTCCAGAAACCGGTCCGGGTGTGCTTGTTGCCCAGTGCTGGTCGTAAGCCATTATAAAAATTCTGTCTGCGCAAGATGCAAGCTCTGTGTAATCGTAGACATCATCTTGAATTGCCTTTGTTCTTGCAGGAACACAAACAGAAAGCATTTTGTCTTTGCCGATTGCTTTTTTCAGTTTTTTAAGAAAAGTTTTAAAGTTTTCAGCATCGCGTTTTGGAACAAGCTCAAAGTCGATTTGGAGTCCGTCAAAATTTTTTGTAGCTTCCGCCAAAGTTTTAATTATTTTTTTTGAAACTTTGTATTTTGGATCGATTACAAAATGGCTTAGCGAGCGGCTTTCGCAAATTGCAACAAGGTGAACTCTGCCGTTGAATTCAGCCGGAATTTTTTCTCGGTTTGGGATTGAAGGAATTTCGCCGTATTCATTTATTTCCGCGCTAAAATAGCAAAGGTCAGTTATCGGCAAATCTGCGGAAAATTCGTTTTCATATCCTGTAAGAACATAACTCCAAGTTTCGTTGAATTTGATTTTATTCTGAGAAAATGCACAAACTGAAAAAATTGCCAATGCAATAAATGTTATAATTTTCTTCATTTTTATTCCTCCGTTTTTATGGCATGTGAATAATTTCGCGTGGCTTAGAACCGTTCGCAGGACCGACAATTCCGCGTTCTTCCATTTCCTCTACAAGACGTGCGGCACGGTTATAGCCAATGCTCAGTCTGCGCTGAATGTAACTTGCGCTTGCTTTTCCTGCCTGAATTACAATGTCCAATGCTTTTTCATAAAGAGGATCTTCTGCGCCTTCTCCAAAAAGTGAAAGCTGGTCGGCGTTTTCATCATCTTCATCATCGACAAAAATTTCATCGTCAATGTATTCCGGCTCGCCCCATTCTTTTACAGCTTCAACAACATTTTCAACTTCCTGGTCGCTTACAAAAGCTCCTTGAATTCTCACAGGGAAAGGATCTGTTGCGCTGGCATAAAGCATATCGCCTTTTCCAAGAAGTTTTTCAGCTCCAACTTGGTCAATAATTATTCGGCTGTCCATTTTTGCGGCAACCATAAATGCGATTCGGCTTGGAATATTTGCCTTTATAAGACCAGTGATTACATCAACAGACGGACGCTGTGTTGCAAGAACAAGGTGAATTCCAACCGCGCGGCTCATTGCTGCAAGACGAGCTACAACGCCTTCAAGAGCTTTTCCCGTTGTTGCCATCAAGTCTGCAAATTCGTCGATTATTACAATCAAGTATGGAAGTTTTTCTGTTGCTATGTGCTGCTCAACAATTTTTCGGTTGTAATTTGCTATGTCGCGGCATCCCATGCTGTCTAAAACTGCATAACGGCGTTCCATTTCGCAAAGGCAATATTGAAGTGCTTGCATCGCTTTTTTTGGTTCTGTTATGACTGGAGTCAAAAGGTGCGGAATTCCGTTGTAAAGTTTCAGCTCGACTATTTTGGGGTCAATAAGAATCATCTTTACTTCATGCGGATTCCGTTTGTACAAAATGCTTAGAATCATGCTGTTTACGCAGACTGATTTTCCGGCTCCAGTTGAACCTGCAATCAAAAGATGCGGAGTTTTTACAAGATCCATTATTTGAGTTTCGCCTTGAATATCTTTTCCGAGCACAACAGGAACTGCCATTTTTTTCCATTCATTTCTTTGCTGTTCAACGCATTCCCTGAATGAAACAATTGCGCGGTTTCTGTTTGGAACTTCAATTCCGACTGCGCGTTTTCCCGGAATTGGAGCGACAATGCGGACTGAACTTGCCGCAAGCCTCAATGCAATGTTGTCTGAAAGAGCTACAATTCTGCTTAGCTTTACTCCCGGAGCCGGAAGAAGCTCGAACATTGTTACAACTGGACCTTTTCTTATTCCTGTAACTTCCGCGTCGATTTTAAATTCGCTCAAAGTGTCTTTTAAGCTTTTTGCGGCCTGCTCGGTTTCTTCGTCAATAATCCAGTATTTGTTTTCGTCATAAGCCGTGAGCAAATCTGTGGAAATTTTATACGGCCCGTTGTTTTTCTTTTTCGGCGGAAGCGGAATTGGCTTTGTGTTTCCGTCTTCTGTTGTCGTAAATGCGATTGGCGCGGAATTTTTTTCTTGAGCCGGAAGATTTTCTTTTTCAACCTGAATGCGCGCGTCTTCTTCCATTTTTGAAAAAACACTTTCAAGATTTGAAGGCGCAGATTTTTTTTCTTCTAAAGAATTTTCTTCATTTGTTTCAGCCTTGAAATTTTCAGCCGGAACATTTTCTTGGTAATCTTCATTTTCAAAAGAAATTTCCTGCTCTTCTTCTGGTTCTGAAAAATTTTCTTCAGAACTAAAATCTTCTATTTCAAAATCATTTTCAGTTTCTTGATTTTCATTTTCGCTTGAATCATCTTCGGTTTCATCTTTTATTTCAAAGTCGTCTTCTGAAAGTTCCGTTTCATCCGCTTCATTTTCAATTTCAAAATTTTCTGAGTCTTCAATCTCATTTTCATCTTGAATGTCAAAATATTCGTTGTCTTGTTCTTCTGAAAAATCTTCCGGCTCTTCAAAATCAATGTCGTAATCAATTTGCTCAGAATTTTCTTCAAGCTCTTCCTGCTCGGCTTTTGAAATTTCTTCTGTCAAATCCATTGAGTTTTTTTCAAACAAATCGATTATGTCTTCTTCATTTTCTTCCGCGGAATTTTCATTTTCTGAAATTTGAATTTCTTCCTGAGCATTTTCATCGTGTTTTTCTTCCGGCGCGGAAACTTTGCCTTTTACATTTCCTTCTGAATCAATTGACCAGACGCCACGGACTTTTTTCTGCGGAATTTCAAAATCAAGTTCTTCCTTTGGAATTTTCTCTTCTTCCTTTTCCGGCGTTTTTTCTTTTTTAACGGAAATTTTTGGCTTTGGAAAATTCAGCTTGCTTTTGATAATTGTTTTTATTTTTTTTGGATTAATTTTGATTTTTTTTATATCGATGGAAATTTTTCGTTCCACAGCTTTTTCAATGTAAGTTGCGGCTGTTACGGCAAGCAGATATTCAAGCGCAACAAGAAGAAGCGCAATTGCTACCAATGTGAAAATTTTAGCAAAGGCAATCGGGCTTGTGTCTTGCGCTGCAATTGTTTGCGAAGTCCGTTCTGCAATTACAAGTGTAAAAAACGGCACAATGCTAATTAAAAGGATGAAAGCTCTTTGAACTGACCATTTTGCGCTTAAGCAGAACGAGCCTGCCACAAAGAAAAACGCAGGAATTAAAACTGAGCAGATTCCGTAGACAGAAACAAGCATTTCTCCCATTTTAAAAAGAATATTTTTCCCTGAAGAAAGCCCGAAGTCCAGCGCGCCAAGAAAAAGCCCTATAGAAAATAAAGCCGCCACGCAATACAAGGCAATTCCTGTAAGAGTTGCGGCAATTCTTTCTTTTTTTGTCATTGTATTTTTACCTTCTAATTTTGCTTTGATAAGTTTGAGCGCCAGTTTTTAATAGAAGCAGATTTTAAAACTAGTCCTCGCTTAATTATCGGTTTTTTTTCCACGAAGTTAAGCCGTGATGATTTAAGAAAAATCCCAAAACCGTTTTTAAACATTGCAAAAAAATCTTAGTAATTGTATACTATAAATACGGTGTCGGAATTATATATTGTAGCCACGCCTATTGGAAATTTGGGCGATATGACTTTTAGGGCTGTTGAAATTTTGAAAAGTGTTGACGTTGTTGCGGCGGAAGATACTCGCCATACGCTTCAATTGTTGAACCATTTTGAAATCCGAAAGCCTTTGGTTAGCTGCAGGGCACAGAATGAGCAGTTTGCATCTGAAAAAATTATAAAACTGCTTGATGAAGGCCAAAAAGTTGCTTATGCAAGCGATGCAGGAACTCCCGGAATAAGCGATCCCGGCGCGGTTCTTGCTGGTCTTGCGCGCAAAGCAGGTCATTCAGTTATTCCGATTCCAGGAGCAAGCGCTTTTGCGGCATTGGCAAGTGTTGCAGGAGCAGGCGGAAAAACTTTGATATTCGAAGGTTTCCTTTCTCCAAAGCCGGGCAGAAGAAAAAGCCGGGTAAAAGAACTTTTGGAAACTGGAGATGCGGTTATTTTGTACGAAAGTCCGTTTAGAATTGTAAAACTTCTGGCGGATATTGCCGATATTGAAAGCAGTCGCCGTGTTGTTGTGGGCCGGGAGCTTACAAAGCTTCATGAGGAAATAACAGAAGGAACGGCGCAGGAAGTTTTTGAAGATTACAGTTCCCGTCAGAAGATTCTTGGGGAATTTGCTGTTTTTATTTCAGGAAATAAAAATGTCAAGATTTCAGAGGAATCTTCCGATAAACTAAGAGAGGCAAGATATGATGATAAACAAGATTTCAGAGGTTAATGCTCTAAACACATTGCAGAACACAAAACGTTCAAATAATGTTGCAGGTTCTCAGTATGCGTCTGATGAAATCAGTGTTTCCGACGAAGCCAAAGCTATGGCAGAAGCCATGTTTATGAATAAAGTGGCAGAGGAAACTCCAGATGTTCGTTCAGAGCTGGTGGAGCAGATTAAGCTCAAGATTCAAGATCCAAATTACCTCAATGAAGCTACGATTGCAGCTACTGCGGATCAAATTCTTAGCGCTTACGGTTTGTAATTTCCGTATTTTTTGCAGGGGATAAATTAGGGCGGAATAGTTCCGCTCTTTTTTTTTGCAGGAGTTTTTTTCTAATATGGCAGATTTTATATTCAAAATTTCACCTAATATTGTTCTTGGTTCTTACACTGCGACTCGGCTTGGTCAGTATGCGTTGGAATATGGCTCGAATTTTTTAGTTTTAATGGATCCTGTTCTAAAGGAATCAGGAACGGCTTCAAAAGTTACGGCATCTCTTACAGAAAGAAATGTTGATTATTTTATTTTTGATGAAATTCCGCTTGGAGCAGACTCAGAAACTGCAAAAGTTGTTTTAAAGCTTGCTCAGGATGCAAAAGTTCACGGCGTTATTGCGGTTGGCGGCGGAAAAACACTTTCGCTTGCCCGTATTGTTTGCGCTCTTTACTATGAAAATTCCAAGAGCATTTATGATTACATTGACGAAAATCTGATTCCGCCTAAAAAAACGCTTCCGCTTATCTGTCTGCCTTCAACAAACAGAGACAATTTTATTTTTACAGACAGGGCTTTTATAACTGACGCGCGTTCAACAAAAGTGAAGCTTATAAAAACTCAGAACGGACTTTGCAAGCTTGTTCTTTGGGATCCGAATCTTCAGATGGCTTTGACAGAAAAGCAAATTTCTTGCATGTCAATTGAAGCTTTGGCTTTTGCGGTTGAAGGATATTTAAGCCAAAAATCTACTTTTTTCAGCGATATGATTATTGAAAAATCCGTTCAGCTTTTGAGCTATGCAGAAGATGGCGCACCGAATCTTTCTGTTACAACTCCGCAGGAAATTCTTTTGGCTCAGGGCGGATGCATGGCTTCTTTGGGGGCTGCCTCAAGTTCTTTTGGAGCTGCAAATCTTCTTTCGCTTGCAATAAATTCAAGATATAAAATTTCCCGCTCGCTGATTTCTGCAATTTTGCTTCCGTATATTATTGAAGATGCGGCTTCTTTTAAAGCTGAAAAACTTGCGGTTCTTTCCCGGCTTTTAAATGCTTCCCGCCCGGAAGATTCAGTTTCTTCGGCAGTTGCTTCTCTTGCGGACTATGTAAGACAAAAAATTGCAAAGATAAATATTCCGGCGCGTTTGAAAGACCTTTCGCTTTCCATAGAGCAGCTTTCTGTTGCGGCGGAAGATGCAGGCGAACTTGAGCTTATAAATAGTCTTCAGCGCAGCATGACAACTGACGATTTGTTTGAAATTATAAAGAAGGCTTACTGATGATAAATCCTGGAAAACTTTTTCAGCTTGAACCGGGACAAAAAAGACGCAAGCTGGCTCTTACTTTTGGCGAGCTTGAACGTGATATTGCCGGCATCGCGGAACATGGAACTGAATATAATTTTCCGGGAATGACGCGTGCCGAATATACAAAAACAGTCGCACGGATTGTGCTGGATGATCCAAAACTTCCCAAAAGCGCGGCAGAAGAACTAAAAAAACTTATTGAAGCAGAAGATTTTGATGAGCGAAGAGTTTGCAATTTTGCCCGAAATTCTTTGCTGGCTATAATAGGAACTTTTCCAGCTGAATGGGATTTAGTTATTGCACCGCATTCCAATGAAAATCTTTGTGTTCAAAGCAGAAAATTTTTCAAAGGCGTGAGCGTTTATGCAGAAGACATTCGCTCTCCGTTTAACATCGGCTCTATTTTTAGAACTGCGGAAGCAATGGGCTGCGAAAACGTTTTTATTTCCCCGAACTGCACAGATCCAAATCAGCATCGCGCATTAAGAAGCGGAATGGGCTGCATAGAAACTTTAGGCTACAAAAGATGTGCCTTGGAAGAACTTCCGCAGGACAAGCCGGTTTTTGTTTTGGAAACAGGCGGAACTCCAATAACTGAATTTTCTTTTCCAAAAGAAGGAATTGTAATAATCGGCTCGGAAGAACTTGGTGTAAGCCCGGAAGCATTAAAAAGAGCCAATTACGGAAGAGTTTCAATTCCGATGACAGGACTAAAAGCGTCTTTGAATGTTGGCGTTGCTTTTGGAATTCTTATGCAGGCTTGGGTTCAAACTCTTTCAGACTGAAATTCATTGAAAACAATTCAGATTTACATTAAAATTCACTCATAGGAAACAAAAAATGAAAGTTGCAATTGTACATGACTGGCTTGTAAATTATGGCGGCGCGGAAACTTGGGTTGAATATATGCTTCGTCTTTATCCAGATGCTGATATTTACACTCTTGTGTACAACAAAAAAAAGATGGGCAGCCATTTTTCCAAAAATAAAATCTACACTTCATATATACAAAAACTTCCTTTTGCTTCGCGGATTTATACAAAGCTTTTAAAATTTATGCCAAATGCTTTTGAGGCTTTTGATTTTTCAGGATATGATTTGGTGCTTTGCTCGTCATCTTGCTGTGCAAAAGGTGTAATTACGCCGCCTTCTGTTCCTCATGTTGCATATATTCATTCCCCGATGCGCTATGCCTGGGATTTATTTTTTGACTACAGAAAGCGAAGCGGAAAATTAACTCGCTTTTTTATGAACCGCTGGATTCCTGCTTTGCGGCAGTGGGATTTTATTTCAAGCCAGAGAATTGATGCTGTTGTTGCAAATTCAAATTACATTGCCCGCCGTATAAAAAAATTCTGGAACTTGGACGCTAAAGTTGTTTACTGTCCTATAAATACTGAGCGTTTTTTCCCTGCTGATGTTGAGCCGGAAGATTTTTATGTTGCTTTTTCACGCCTTGTGCCTTACAAGCGCATTGATTTGGCTGTAAGCGCGTGTAAAAAACTTGGACGCAAACTTGTTGTTATCGGTGCTGGCTCTGAAATGGAAAATTTAAAAAAACTTGCCGGAAACGACAAGAACATTCTTTTTGCAGGAAGAGCAGAAGATTCAGAAGTGCGCTCTTATCTTCAGCGTTGCCGTGCTCTTATTTTTTGCGCAGAAGAAGACTTGGGACTTACTCCTTTGGAAGCTCAGGCTTGCGGTCGTCCAGTAATTGCATTTGGAAAGGGCGGAGCTTTGGAAACTGTTGTTGATGAAAAAACTGGCATATTTTTTGACAAGCAGGAAACAGACAGCGTTGCGGATTCAATTCTTGAATTTGAACAGCTTGATTCAAAAGGCACTTTCAAAAAAGAAAAAATTATCAGCCATGCGCGCCAGTTCAGCATAGAAAAATCGCTTGAGCAGTTCCAGAAAATCATCAAGGAAACACAGGAAAAGTTAAAATGACAAACCAGACTTTGGCAGACTTGCTTGTTCTTGCGCTGCTTTTTATAGGAAACGCCAGATTTGTTTTTGTGAATCATTCCAGAAAAGATTCGCTGTCGATTGCGCCTTTTGCGGGGCTTTTTATTGCAATTGTAAACATTTTTGTTTTTACGCTTTCTGTTGAAAATTTTCTGATTTTTGCGCTTGCATTTTTGTCTGCCGTTTGGAATGTCCGCTCGGTTTTAAGGATGTTTTCTGATGTCATTCTGGACCAGTACGAATTAAAGCTTATTTTGATTTGCTCGCTGAATGCTCTTTTTGCCGCGCTGATGATTTTTGCAGTCATTTATTTCCGCCCGATGAATCCTAAAAAAAATCGCTTGCCTGTAAAGCAAAAAACAGTTTTGTATTCAGGAAATTTTCAAGAGGGATTTTCTGAGGTGAAAAAGCCTTTTACAATTCCTTCTGCAAAGCTTTATAATTTTGAGCCGGAAACAGAAAGTCCTGCAGGAAGAAAAATTGTTCTGTTTGCGCCTCCAGAAACAGCAGATTCTGAAATTTACACATCATTTTTTTACAAACTTGCATACAACGGATTTTCTGTTTATTCTTTGGATTTTTATAAGGAAATTAATCTGGCCTCAAAAAAGGGTACAGATTTAAAATGGATAAGACGTTTTTCTGCAATAAGGCAAAAGATTTTCAATCCTGACAAATATGAACAAATTCAAAAAAATTCAGATTTTATAAGCGAAAAATTTTGGATTTTGCTTTCATTGTGCAAGCCTACAGAAAAGGATACAATTTTCTTGGTTACAGATGAAGATTTGTCTGGGGCAATGCAGTATGTAAGCCAGAAAAGCTTTGTAAAGATATTCGGCAGTTTTGATTTGGCTTATATAGATGACTATAGCACAAAAGGCTTTGGCCCTGTTGAAAATACAGAGCCAGTTTTGGGTGCAGTTCTTGGGGTACAGCCTGACAGAAGCGGCTATATGTCAAATCACTTGGGTACAGTTCTGACAGATTTTATCAATACTCAGATGATAAGCGGATATTGAGTTTTTCTTCGTCGCTTTCTAGGTCTTTCCAGCAGAATCTGTCCCCATCAAAAATTATATAGCTGTGCCAAGAATTTTCTTTTGGCAGAGAAACTGACCCCGTATTTAGGTACAGATAGTTTTCATGCTTAACAATTTTTGGCACATGAAAATGTCCGCAGATTAAAACGCTTCCGTTCGGCATTTTTAAAGGATTTGTTTCATTAAAAATGTGTCCGTGGGTTGCAAAAATAAGTTTAGTTCCAACATCGAGAATCGCATATTCCGCCATAATCGGAAAGTTCAAAACCATCTGATCCACTTCTGAATCGCAGTTTCCTCTTATACAAGTGATTTTTTCAGAAACTTCATTTAAAAGAGCAGTTACGATTTTGGGGTTGTAATCTTTCGGCAAGTCATTTCGTGGACCGTGATAAAGAATGTCGCCCAAAAGCAAAAGTCTGTCCGCCTTTTCCGCAGTGAATTTTTCAAGAAGTTTTTTGCAATAAAAAGACGAGCCATGTATGTCAGAAGCAATCAGCCATTTCATGCCAAAATAATAGAGAAAATGAGAAATCAGTTCAAGTGTTTGAATTGTTGTAAAGCCTGCCGTTTTTGTACTATAATTATTTTATGAATCAGAACACAAAAAATAAACTTTTGCCGCTTACGCTTTCTTTTGCGGTGATTCTTCTTGATCAGATTACAAAGTGCCTTGTTGTGAAATTTATTCCGCGCCTTACAGTTTTTTCTGATGATGCCGTGATTGAAATTTTTGGAAAATATCTGCGCTTAATTCATGTTCGTAACAATGCAATTGCGTTCAGCATGGGTTCGGGGCTTTCCGACGGACTTAGGGGAATTCTTTTTGCCTTGCTTCCGCTTTTTGTGATTACTGCGGTTTATGTGATTTATTTTAGAAACAATGAATTTACAAAACTTCAGCGATGGGCTATTTGCGGAATTCTTGGCGGCGGAATTGGAAATTTAATTGACCGATTTTTCCGTCCTGAAGGAGTCGTTGATTTTGTTGACTGCTATTTCTTTGGACTTTTTGGAATGGAACGCTGGCCGACATTCAATGTTGCGGATTCTGCGGTTGTTGTCTGTGGAATTATTTTTGTAATAACATTTTTGTTTCAGGTAAAATCTGACTGCAAAAACAATAAAAAGGAATAAATTATGAACAAAAAAGTTTTTTATCTTCTATATAT
>CAVKBG010000019.1:0-9738 GCA_963654755.1 Desulfovibrionaceae bacterium | reverse complement strand
TCTATATATAGTGATTTCAAGCATTGTAAACATTCTTTTTACCGCGCTGATAATAGGCTCGCTTTTTGGAATTTGCTTTGTCTTTTTGAAATTTGTTTTTCATGCGGCGAATTTTGAAGTATACGGAAACGCATTGTTCGGAAGTTTTACAATAGGGCTTGTCTTAAGCTTTTTTCTTTATTCAAAAATTACGACAAAAATTGTAAAAAAATATTCGCTTGATGAAAAATTCGGCGGTTCGCCTAAAAAATCAAAAGATTCTTCTGAAAATGTTGTTGCCGCAAAGAAAACAGTTCTTCCTGATTCTGTAAAAGAAGAGGAAGAAGATGAAAAGTGGCGTGAATAATTTTTTATTCTTGTGCAATTCCGCGGAAGTCATCGATTTTTTTGTATCCGTGGGATTGCATAAATTTTTTCAGTCCTTCAATAATTTCTATCATTGTCTTTGGATTTGAAAATGTTGCTGTTCCAACTTGAATTGCACTAGCTCCCGCCATTATAAATTCCACAGCGTCCTGCCATTTTGAAATTCCGCCCAAGCCGATTACAGGAATTTGCTGTTCTTTTGGAAGTGAATTTACTGTTTTTACAACATCGTAAACCATTCGGAGCGCAATTGGCTTTACGGCAGGTCCGCAAAGTCCGGCTTTTATATTATCGAATACAGGACGGCCGCTTTCAATGTCAATTGCAACAGCTTGAATTGTGTTAATCAGGCTTAATGCGTTTGCTCCAGCTTTTATGCAGGAAAGGGCAACTGAAACTAAGTCCGGCGCATTTGGGGACAGTTTTACGATTAAAGGTTTTGATGTTGCTTTTCTAACTGCGCTGACACAGGTGAAAGCCGCTTCTGGAGCTATTCCCCAGGCCATTCCGCCTGCCTTTACATTTGGGCAGCTTATATTCAGCTCGATTGCCGGAACTGGAGTTTTGTCCAAAAGTTCTGCGCCTTTTAAGTAGGAATCCAAGTCATGTCCTGCAAGGTTCGCAATTGAAACCGTGTCCAGTTTTAGCATTTCAGGCAGTTCGTTTTGAATAAAGTGCGGAACTCCAGGATTTTCAAGACCTATTGAATTTATGTCGCCGGATGAAACTTCAATAACACGTTCACCGGAATTTCCAGCCTTTGGATCTAATGTAAGACCTTTTGAGCTTATTCCGCCCAATTTGGAAACATCAAAAAATCCGCGGTAATTTTGTCCGAATCCGAATGTTCCGCTTGCTGCGATTACTGGGTTTTTAAATTTTATTCCTGCGATTTCAACAGTTAAATCTGGCTCTGTGTTTTGTGGCAATGGAGTTTTCTTTGCAAATGCTGGCTTTTCAAATTCTAGGATTTCGGCATTAAAAACAGGACCGTCTTTGCATACTCTGCGGTTTCCTTCTTTTGTGCGCACTGTGCATCCAAGGCAAGCACCGGCTCCACAAAGCATCTTTTTTTCTATGCTTAAAAAACATTTTACGCCCGCTTCTTTTGCGATTTTTTGTATGTAGGCTAGCATTGGTGTTGGGCCGCAAGCATATATTGCGCTGTACCCTTCTTTTTTTATGGTGTCAGATGTCAAGGCGGATGTTACCATTCCGTGTATTCCAACAGAACCGTCATCTGTTGTTATTATGAGTTTTTCTGGTGCTATATTTTCTAAGCCATAAGAACCGCTTTTAAAGCTTGCATAGAAGTCATAGCTTTTTGGTGGAAGCGATGAAGCGAAATTTGCGACAGGGGCAACTCCAATTCCGCCTCCGCAAATACAAAGTTTGCCTTCTGTTTTTTCAAAAGTGTTACCCAAGGGGCCAGATAGTTCAACTAAATCATTTTTTAAAAGGTGGCAAAGTTCAACTGTACCTTCTCCTTTTTGCAGGATTAAAAACTGTACCCTTAAATTGGTGTCAGATTTTCGTTCGGCATGATAAACGCTTATTGGGCGTCCAAACTGAACATTGCTTCTTGCGCTTTTTATAAGATAAAACTGACCTGGCAAAGGCGAAATCTGAGTTTTACGTTCTAGTTCAAGTTCTGCTTCCAAAAGGAAAACATTGCTGTGAATTTCCTTGCATTCTATAACTTTTGCATTTCCTGAAAAAAGAATTCCGTTTCCGTCTTTGTCAATTTCTGGTTTATCCATAAAAATTTCCTTATTTTATTACTGACCGTTAGTTTGTCTATTTTTTTTAATTTTAACGAATGTTAGTTAATTCATTTTTTGAGGCTATGGCGGCTTTTGCTGCGGCTTCCACTATGTCATCAAATGAAAGAAGTTTTCCGTCTTGCTGTTTTTTTATGCAGTCCGAATCTTTTTTCCAAGCGCATAAAATTCCGCGTGAAGAATTTACTGTTCCGCCTGCATTTTTTAACAATGCTGCGCAAATGCTTGCGGCTCCTCCTTGCGCGCCATATCCTGGAATTAAAAAGAAGATGTCTTTATAAGTTTGCCTAAGATAGTTTGCGTCGCTTTCTTCTGTACAGCCTACAACTGCTCCAACTGGACTGCAAGTTTGCTTTGGAAATATTTCTTTCATTTGGCTGCTTAGGCGTTCCAGTTCTTTTCCGACTTCGTCTAGCACGCGTCCGCCTGATTTCAGCTCTTTTTGCTCAATGTCTGTCATTCCCGGATTACTTGTTCTAAGCAGGACGAAAATTCCTTTTCCTTTGGAAGCGCAGAATTCTGTAAATGGCTTTAACGTGTCGAATCCCATGTAAGGATTTATTGTGATTATGTCTGATTCAAAATCGCCTGAAAAATGTGCTTTTGCATACGCGCTTGCTGTGGCTGCAATGTCGCCTCTTTTTATGTCAGAAATGCAGATTAGCCCGGAATTTTTTACGGCTTTTAAAGTTTCAGCATAAACTTTAAGTCCTTCAATTCCCATTGCCTCGTAGTAAGCAATCTGGACTTTAAAGCAGCAGGCGCTTTTGTCTTGTGTAATTTTTTTTATTAAAAGCTTGTTGTATTCAAGGACAGCTTGTGCCGGAGAAAGTTTTTCAACTAAATTCTGCGGAATATAAGATGGGTCTGTGTCTAGTCCAACGCAAAGAGGTCCATTTTTTGCGGCTAGCTCTTGTAAAATTTGCATATTGTGTTTCATGCGCTGATTATACCATGAGCTAGTTTTTAAAGTCTATTGCTGTGTAAAAGTGAAAGATTATCGGGTCAAGCCCGATAATGACAGAAGAAACAACATAATGGCAAAGAATGCAAATATAGGCATTACCAGATAATGACAAAAAAGTGAGATGCATTATCTGGCTTGACATAATGCTGTTTATTGTCTTTTAGTTTCTGAAGCTGTGGATTGGTGCTGGAATTCTTCCGCCACGGTTTATAAAGTCTGCGCAACCGAATTTATTTACATCGATTACAGGGCAGCCTCCCAAAAGGCCTCCAAACTCAACCCATTCGCCGGCTTTTTTTCCTGGAGCTGGAATAAGGCGCACGGCAGTTGTCTTGTTGTTTACCATTCCAATCGCCATTTCGTCCGCCATAATTCCGCTGATTGTTGTTGCCGGTGTGTCGCCCGGAATTGCAATCATGTCAAGACCAACAGAGCAAACACAAGTCATCGCTTCAAGTTTTTCAAGATTAATGGAATGCTGCTTTACGGCATTAATCATGCCTTCGTCTTCGCTTACAGGAATGAATGCTCCGCTTAATCCGCCTACGTTTGTTGAAGCCATTACGCCGCCTTTTTTTACCATGTCGGTGAGCATTGCGAGTGCTGCTGTTGTTCCCGGCGCGCCTGCTCCTTCAAGTCCGATTTCTTCAAGAATGCGGGCAACGCTGTCTCCAACTTCCGGTGTGGGTGCAAGTGAAAGGTCAAGGATTCCGAAGTTTACGCCAAGGCGTTTTGCGGCTTCTGTTCCGACCATTTGTCCCATGCGTGTAATTTTGAATGCCATTTTTTTAATTCCGTCTGCAAGCTCATTGATTGGGCGGCCTTTGTATTCACGGGCAGCGGCAAGAATAACTCCAGGTCCTGAAACTCCAACGTTGATTACCGCGTCTCCCTCTCCCGGTCCGTGGAAAGCTCCTGCCATAAACGGATTGTCTTCCGGCGCATTTGTAAAGACTACAAGTTTTGCGCAGCCGTTGACTTCGCAGTTTCGGGAAACTTCGGCAGTTTTCTTTATTGTTTCTCCCATGAGCTTTACGGCATCCATGTTGATTCCGTTTTTTGTTGTTCCCACGTTTACGCTTGAGCAGACAAAATTTGTTGTGGCAAGTGCTTCAGGAATTGAATCGATTAAAATTCTGTCTGCCGGAGTGATTCCTTTTTGAACAAGCGCGCTGAATCCGCCAATGAAATTTACTCCGAGCTCCTTTGCGCATTTGTCGAGAGTGCGGCAGTATTCAACGTAGGATTTTTCTCCGCTTGCTCCGGCGACCAATGCGATTGGAGTTACAGAAATTCTTTTGTTGATAATTGGAACTCCGTATTCTTTTTCTATATCTTGGCCTACGCGCACAAGGTTTCCGGCGTAGCGCATTATTTTATCATAGATTTTCTGGTTTGCTTTTTTTGCGTCTGAATCCGCGCAGTCTAAAAGCGATATGCCCATTGTTATGCACCTTACATCGAGCTTTTGGCGCATAAACATATTTACTGTTTCTTCGATTTCTACAGGTGAAAAAATCATAAATCCCTCAAAGTTTTAAAATGAATTTTATTTTACTTTATTGCGTTGATTGTTGCAATTGATAGGGCAAATGTAGAGTTTTGTTTTTAATGAGAGATTCCCGTGTCTGTGCACGGGAATGACAAAGGGGCTGTGCACGGAATGATACAGGAGCTGGGACACGGGAATGACAGAAAATTTATTTGAAAAAAATTCATAAAAATTTCTCAAAGTACTTGACAAATCCCGGGGGGGGGTACAATAGGCGTTGCTGAATTTTTTTCAGCGGAATCTATTTATTTTAAGGAGTGAACTTATGAGAAAGTTTGCTAAAATTTCAGCTGTATTGGCAGCTATGGTCTTTGCGCTTGCATTTGTAGGTTGTTTAGGAGTGTCGAAAAGCGTAATTAGAAGTCCTGATGGAAGCCAAAAAGTAGATCTAATTGGCACTTGGAAAGCTAAAGAGAGCGATGGTTATTTTAAAATGATATTTGACAATAATGGATCATTAACTTACGGCTGCAGAGAGTCAGGTGGACCTGCACGAATTTCAATGGATAGTTTTGGAGATGTTGTAAGTTACAATGAGTTTAATGTTTGGTTTTCTAAAGGCACTTTCAAAACACATGGAAATATTCTGACAGCACACTGGGAAGAAACAAAAGACTTTTTTGACATTACTAGCTTAAGAGCAGGCAGCAACGAGGATTTTGTAGTAAACATTGTAAGTCCTGACAAGCTTATAATTCAAAATTCCTCCACAGGAAGTACAAGAACTTATATAAGGCAGTAAAATATGATCATTAATTTTCAAATTTATGACAGCAAAAACAATCTTATTGGAACAAATAGCCTTGCAAATCAATACACATTTGACCATTACAAAAATTTCTACTCTCCGGATGGGAAACTAGATTTTGATTTTATTCCCAAAAACAAAGAATATGAATGGGGACGTTTTGATTTTCACAGCAAGCAGAACAAAATTGAAGAAGACAAAAAGGCTTCAATAGTGAAAATCACAGTCCAAAAGTATGAAATGTTAAAAAAAGGTGATGTTTCGAAAATAGATTCAGACGAAAAAAAAGATTGGGAAAGTTTTCCCAAATAAAATAGTAAAATTTATTAACCAAGCGTCATAAACACAATTTGTGACGCCTTTTTGCTTTAATAAGGATTCCCTTGTCAAGCAAGGGAATGACAAAGGGTCTGGGGACACGGGAATGACATAATGCATTTTATTTTTTAATTTCTTCAAGCGCGGTGTCGGCGGCGATTTTTCCGTAGATGCAAATGTCTGCAACCGCGTTTCCTCCAAGACGGTTTGCGCCGTGGATTCCGCCTGTAACTTCACCAGCCGCATAAAGGCCGGGAACAGGATTTCCGTCTATGTTTAGAACTTGCGCCTTTGTGTTTATTGTAATTCCGCCCATTGTATGATGAACTGCAGGACCTACTTCTACAGCGTAGAATGGAGCTTTTGTAAGCGGCCGCGGCATTTCTGAAGCTTTTCTGCCAAGAGGGTCGTTTCCTGATTTTTGAATCTGCGCATAATCTGCCATTGTTTTTTCAAATTCATCGCTAGGAATTCCAAGTTTTTCAGCAAGCTCTTTTGCAGTTTCGCCTTGGGTAATAAGTCCGTTCTTTATATAAGTTTCAATTGCCTTGAGGGATTCGCGCACATCCTGATCAAATACAAGAAACGCTGTTTTTCCTTTTTGCGCAAGGATTGCTTTTGACATTACATCGCGGGTCGCCATTTCTGTGCAGAATCTTTTTCCATCGCGGTTTACAAGAATTGCTCCGTTTCCACGGACAGCTTCTGTAATCATTGTGCCGTTTCCCGGAACAACTGTTGGATGAGTTTGTATTTCTTCCATTTGAGTAAGACCGGCGTTAAATTTTTTTATCCAGCTGAACGCATCTCCAGTTGCGCCTTTGTGATTTGTAGTTCCAAATCCTTCCAATTCAGGTTTGTAGGAAACGACCATCTGCGGATTTGCGCCGAATCCTCCTGTTGCAATTATCACGGCTTTTGCGCTGATTGTGTATTCGCTGTTTCCAGCTGAAACTTTTACGCCGGCTGCTTTTCCGTCTTTTTCGATTATGTCGAGAACTTTGTTTGAATAGCGGATTTCTGCTCCAGCGTTCAATGCTGCCTTTTCAAGCGCGGGAATCAGGTTTGAGCCTACAGCAGCTCCTCCTTGCGGGCGGTGAGTGCGTTTGTTTGTTGAGCCTGCCATTTTTCCAACATCAGTCAAATCTGCGCCAATTGCAATGAGCCAGTCCACGGTTTCCGCGGATTTTTCAGTCATGTTGCGTACAAGTTCCGGGTTGTTTTTGTAGTGTCCGCCTTTCATTGTGTCTTCAAAAAACTGCTCGTTTGAATCTTGAATTCCAAGTTTCTTTTGAATTGAAGTTTCGCTTGCATTGAGTCCGCCTGTCGCAGAAATTGTGTTTCCGCCAGCGTTTCCCATTTTTTCAAGGACAATTACTTTTACGCCTTTGCTTGCAGCTTCTGTTGCCGCAGAAAGTCCGGCTCCGCCCGCTCCGATTATAACAATGTCGCAGGAAGTGTCTTTGTATTCTGCCTGCTCTGATTTTTTTCCGCGCGCTGAATTTACTGCGTTTTCCAAAGCCGCTAAAGTTGCCTTGGAAGTTATTGTTGCGCCTGAAACTGTGTCGATTCCAGCAGTTTTTCCTGTGGAAGCGAATTTTTCAAGAATTGACTTTATTGCGGGTTTTGCAAAATCTGTTTCTTCTTCCTTTAGAATTTCTGTTGAAGTGATTTTTTCGTCTTTTACAGAAAATTCGATTTCAATTGCGCCGTTTCTTCCATCTGCTTTGCCAGAAAAAGTTCCGTCCGGCAGAGCTTTTGACTTTGAGCAGGCTGACATTACAGCTATTGAAATTCCTGACGCAACTATAAAAACTGCTGCTGCCAGAGAATTCCGTAGATTCTTGTGATTCATATATATTCCTCCGAAAAATTTATTGCCGGTTAAAATATACATGAAAAACACAAGTTAGCATAGACTAATGCCAGTGTCAAACTTGCCCCGATAATATGCTGAAAGTTTACATAGATTCCCGTATCAAGTACGGGAATGACAATGATGCAAATTTAGAATGACAAAAAAGTAAGTTTTGCAATGACAGATTGCTTAAAATTCTTCGTCTTCAAGCTGGACGCAGTTTGGATTGTTGCGGCACCAGTTTTCTGAATATGAAGTTTTTTTGCAGAAGATTTTTACAGAAGTTCCGAATGCACTGTTTTCAATAAAATCCACTGATTCAGGAATTATTACTTTTGTGTTGCTTCCGCAGTTTACAAAAGATTCTTCGCCGATGCTTGTAACGCCTTCTCGGATTTTTATAGATTCCATGTCTGTTCCAAAAAACGCTCTTCTTCCGATTCCTTTAATTCCTTCTGGAGTTGCGACATTTTTTTTGCTTCCGCTGTAGAACAAAAGCATGCTGTTAAATGTGTTGAACATCATTCCGTCTTCGTACTTGTAGTTTTTGTTGATTGGAAGATATTTTTCGCTGTTCGGAAATGCTGATTTTGCGCATGAAATCAAGTTGTCTGGAAGAACAAGATTTTTTATTCCAGTGCAGTTTGCGAATGCCTTTTCATTTATGGAAGTAATGTTTTCATGCAGAACAATTGACTGAAGCCCGGTGCAGTCTTCAAAAGTTCCTTCTTCAATTGTTGTTATGTTTGAAGGAATATCCACGGATTCAAGCGATGCGCAGTTGTAAAATGCGCGTTTTCCGATTGCCATTAAATTTGCAGGAAGCTCAACTGACTTTAAATTCACGCAGTCGGCAAAAGCGTTTTCCCCGATTACAAGGACGCTTTCTGGAATTTTTATAGAAGAAACCATGCGGTGATTGTGAAAAGTTGTTCCTGTTATTTCTGTTGTTCCCTCTGGAATTTCAACATCGATTAAAGGCAAATCCATTTTTAGCTCCGATAGAAATTAATTGGTAAAATGTCGAGTTTTTGCAAGAACACTCATTTAAGTGTCATTCTCGTGCTACGACACTGCGATGTTTACGCAGTAAACTCGGTCAGGAATCTATTGTAAACTTTCAATAGATTATCGGGTCAAGCCCGATAATGACATTAAACTATAAAACTCGATATTTGCTCTAATAATATTATCATTCTTAGCTTTTGATGTCTAATGTTTTTTAAGTTTTGTGCGCAACGTTTGAACTTTATTCGGATTACTTATATAGTAGAGATATGAAAGAAACTTTGCATTTTGTAAAAGCCAGCACAAGATATAAGAGAGAGCATAAAAGCGACTATGGAAAGGAACGCATTGAAATTCTGTATGAAGACAAGGATCTTGTTGTTATAAACAAACCTTCCGGGCTTCTTTCTGTTCCTTATCCGGGAAGCAAATCCCGTACTGCGATTGAGGTTCTGGAAAAAATCATGCGTAAAAAAGGAACTTTTTCTGAAAGCCACCGGCCCTTTGTTGTACATCGTTTGGACAGAGATACAAGCGGAGTTATGATGTTTGCCTTGAATGAAAGAGTACAGAAAAAAATAATGTCCAGTTGGAAAACTATGGTTACAGATAGACTTTACCGGGCTGTTGCGGAAAATCCTAGAAGAAATCATCCTGAACTGCCGGATTCTGGCCTCATTGATGAGCCGCTTGCAAAAAATGCGTGCCACCAAGGATATGTTCCAAAAAAACTTGATGACAAGGCTGAAACTTGCGAAGCCCGCACAAATTTCCGTGTTGTGTTGCGGGGCAGAACCCATACGCTTTTTGAGCTTTCTTTGGATACAGGCAAGAAAAATCAGATAAGGGCGCATTTGGCCTCAAAGCATTATCCGCTTGCCGGAGACGAAAATTATAGGGCCAGAACTGACCCCTTCCATAGGCTTGCGCTTCATGCAAGAACGCTGGCTTTTATTCATCCTGTTACAGGAGAAAAAATGAGCTTTGAAATTCCAGAGCCAGAAGAATGGGCGCAGTATGTTCAAAAAGGCGATTTACATCCAAAAATTCCAGTTTGGGCTAACGAACGTAAGGAGCGGATTCAGCATAATGCGCAGATTGAAAATATAAAAACTCCCGACCATTCGTTACGTCGGCAAG
>CAVKBG010000018.1:0-42414 GCA_963654755.1 Desulfovibrionaceae bacterium | reverse complement strand
TTGTAAATCCATTGTTTATATTCTAAAAGCTACTTTTTTCTTTTTGTATATGCTTAACGCTAACTAAAACTGTGGTTTAATATATGCTATAGGCTAATAAAATAGCGTAATTGCTTGAATTGGGCAGGAACGCAAGGAGAAAATTTATGGTCAAAGTTTTTAAAAGTATTATGGCGGCTTTATTGTTTGCTGTAATGATTATCAGTTGTTCCAACGGAAGTTCCGGGGGGGGCGACAGTAGTGATAGTAATTCATCACTAGCTGGAACAGTTTGGACGCTTAGCAGTGTAAAACTGTATTTTTATGAGGATGGAATATGTTCTTTGGTGGCAGGATCTGCTCAACCAGGAACGTATGATGAGTCTACAAAAACTATACACATAACATCACCTGTTTCTATTTATTACACTTATGAAATTTCTGGTGATACTATGACAATTTCAGCAGGTGGAGAATCTATAGATTTTAAAAGACAGAGCTGATTTTTTATTTTGCATGGTTTCTGTAAAAAGAAGCCATGCGGAAGATTCTTGATTGAAAGAGACGAAGTGAGTGAGATATAATTTATCAAGGATGTGAGTATGAGTGATACAGAAAATTATAAGTTTGTTTTTCCTAAAAATGATAAAAAGTTAAAACTTTATATTAGAGAATTTGATTCTAATATAAAGGAAAATCAAAAAATTAATTTGACCAGTTGCGATAAATTGAAAACAATTGCTGAATCTGCTTTTGCAAATGAACCTGCCATTTCAGAAATAAAACTTCCTTCCAGCCTACGTACTATAGAGAAAGAAGCCTTTAAAAATTGCAAATCCCTTAAAGTTGTCCAATTTGAAGGAAAAGAAAATTCTGAACTTACAATCCAATTCAATGCTTTCAAAGACTGTGAAAAACTTGATTCCGTAATTTTTGGATTGAAGAAACCTATAAAGAAAATAACAATTGAAAAAGGTGCATTTGAAGGTTGTACATCTTTGCGTGCGGTTTATTTGAATTCTTCTGAATGTAGAATAATTGATGGTGCGTTTTCCGGAGCAGAAAATCTTACAATTGCGGTAAAAGATGATTCGGATGCGGAACGCTATGCAAGAGAGAATGGAATCCGATATGTCAAATTCTGAATTCCAAAGTGAACGCTCTTTTCGTGTAAACGGATGGCGTCAGAAAGAATATTCTGGAAGTTCTCTCGAGTTAAAAAGCGATATTAAAGGAATTGAAATCCGTAGTCTGGCTGACTTTTGTTCAAGGCTAAGTGAGTTGAATGGCATTCACGAAAATCCTTTTTTCTACCGTGGTCACAACAATTTAAATTATATCCCGATTCCTGGAATCATGCGGAATGGCATGGAAAACGAGCATTTGCTATTTAATGAATTTGCCAAGCGTTTTTCCTCAAAAATAAACATTCTGCCTTCAACTTTAGATAAGCTGATTCTGATGCAGCATTACAGATTGAATACAAGGCTTCTGGATATTACAGAAAATCCTCTGGTCGCCTTGTTTTTTGCCTGTTACCAAGAACAGAAATTTCCTATAGAAAATCAGAACCCCAAATACGGATGTGTCATGATTTTTCGCGAGCAGAATCCTGACGAATTGAAATATTCGAATAGTCTTACAGCAAAGGCGATTGCGAATACCGCTCTTGTGGAGCAAGATTTTGACTACAAAAAACTTCAGCAACGTTTTTATGAGGATTATTCTGCAGAGTGGCTTCGTGATTTTATTTATTTTGAGGATATTGTCCGCCGTTCAATTATAATCCGCACATCTCGCGAAAATCCAAGAATAATAAACCAGAGCGGCGCATTTATTCTTGTAAATGCAAATGAACTTATAAAAATTGAGGACAGCAATAAAAAATCTTCTGACGTTTCTCCTGCTGAGTTCATGAAATGGATGATGACTGAAGGCAGAGAGTCGAATTTCACTGATATTCAGGAAAACTGTAAAAGCAAGTTTTATTCTGAATTTAAGGATTTTAAGCGGTGGACGTTTCTTTTTCGCAAGATTGAACCGTATTCACTTGAGAACAAATATGAAGAATTCCAAGACGATCCATTTGACTTAAAACGACTTTTTTACACTGACAAAAATGGAAAACGCATCGTGTTTTTTATCCCGCCAGACTGCAAAAAGAAAATCCTTGAAGAACTTAATACCGTGAATATAAATGAATGCACAATGTATCCTGAAATGGAACATGTCGCACTGTATTTGAATGAAAAATTTGGGAATCAATAAAAAGGGAGTATAGATTTTATGAAAGTAACTGGAAGTAGTATTTTTGCCAAAGCACTCGATTTGGTTGTATCAATTCGAGAAGATGCTTTTGAAAGAAGTTTGCGTTTAGCTAAATCTGGAAATTCTTATGCTCAATTAGAAGTTGGAAAGATGTATCTAAATGGATATGGAATAGATACTGATGATAACGCTGCTGTAATTAAAAATAATAATAAAGCTTTCTACTGGTTTTTAAAATCTTCTAAACAAAATAATGCAGAGTCTTTTTTTATGCTTAGTAATTGTTTTGAGCATGGTATTGGAGTGCAAAAGAATATTAAAAAAGCAGAAGATTATTTATACAAAGCTGCAGAATTTGGTGATAAAGAAGCTCTGTTACAACTTGCTAGATTTTTTATATCTAAAAAAGATTTTTCAATGACAATTTCCTTTTTAGAAATACTTAATGAAGTTGATGACGGAACTTATATGTTGAAGATTGCTCAAATTTACACACGTATTGGACTTGCATATATATATGGATATGAAGTTATGTATGGCTATGAAGTAGATATGAATTTTGAAAAAGGTTTGGAATATCTTATTGTTGCCGCTGAAATGGGAGATTCAGAAGCGCAGTCTGAACTTGGAAGTATGTATTTAGGTGGAGAAGATAATGTACAGCAAGATTATGAAAAAGCTTTCTTCTATTTAGAAAGTGCTGCAAAACAAAAAGATTCATCAGCTGTTATGGAGCTTGCTAGATGCTATGAAAATGGATACGGAGTGGAGAAAAATATTAAAAAAGCAATAAGATTATATTGTGAAATACTAAGTATAGAGATATTATATCCAGAGCGTTATAATTTTGATGAAGCTTTGCACATAATAAAAGAATATAAAGATTTTGAATATACTGAAAATTGCATTGATTCCCCTGCTGTTTTTTATTATCTTTCTCAAGAATTTATTGGATTTGATAAAGAACAGAATCCTGAAAAATATATACATTTCCTTAAAAAATCAGCAGAAATGGGATATGATAAAGCTCAATATGAATTAGGAAAAATGTATGAAACTGGTTTGCACGTTGAAAAAGATATAGATAAAGCCATTGAGTGGTTTGAAAAAGCTGGTGAACAAGGAGATGACGGATCTATTTATTCTCTTCAATATTTAAAAGATCCAGATTTCTTTAAGAGTAATAATAACTCACAAAAGGACTAACCTATGAATATTTCACATATAAATCCGATGACTAATTTTCCGTGTCCTGGAGTTATGCTTTTTAGCGGCATGAGTTTTTATGGAAATGAAATGTGTTCGGTTTATCGTTGTTCTATTTGTGGGCGGACATTTTTTGTGAACAATTATGGAAATGTTGTTTTGTAGGTTTTATTGAAATATTTATGTATTTTATACGGAGGTAAATATGGCGAACGGTATTTTTGATTCAAAAAATGGAAAGGTAATTTTTGTATGTATAAACAAATCATACGAAAAATTGAGCAAAGGAATAAAAGTTGCAGGAAGGGCATCTCGTTGGGACTGTGTTCGCAAATACTGGCCGATTGATGATGTAAAAAAGGCGAATGAGGCAGATTTTATCTTGGGTGTTTGCCACAAAGAAATTGTAGTAGTATGCAAAATGGACGACAGAGGCTGGAGAAAAATTTCAGAGGACAGCCAGTTAAGAAATGGCTTTAAGAATGACGCTGAAATAATTGAATGTCCTAGTTTGCTTTCACGATATGCGTTTTCTGGTGAAATTGTTGATGATTCTCCATATCTAGGAATGGAAATTCCAAGTGAATGCGGATTTAACCAATCAAGAATAGTAACTTACAATTACTGATTTGTAAAATATTTTATTTATTGAAAAAACTGATTTTATATTTATATTTTCAACTTATAAAACAGGAGATTGTTACCAATGGGAGACACTTATATTGAAGGCTGGAATTTTTTAGTAGCACAGCATTCAGAATTTTATAATCAGCCTGAATGTAAAATACAAAATCTTTGGGAATCTTATTTTTCCGAAATATTTGGCTTCAAAAAAATTTTTAATGAAATTGATTCGCAGCGAAAACTTCATATTGGTTCTACAGACAGAGAAATTCCCGACATCATCTTGAAAAAGGACGGCAAGGATTTGTTCATAGTGGAACTAAAGCAGTATTCACTTAAAAAAAATGATGATTTTGAAAAACAACTTTTGAACTACATGAGCCATACAGACCTACGGCTTTCAATCGGTGTTCTTGTCTGCGAAAAACTTTATCTTTATTTCTACAATCATTCAGACAATAAAAATGATTGCCTTGAAATCCCCTTTGAAAAAGACAACAAGCTTGGAATAAAATTCATGGAACTTTTCAACAAAAGCAATTTTGATGTAGAAAATGTAAAGAATTTTATTCAATCTGAAGCCAAAAACAAAAATGATATTTCCAAAATAAAAAAAGAAATTTCAACCGAACTTTTAAAACAACTTTTGATAGAACATTTCACAAAAACTTACAACAAAACCGCTGTCGAATCCGCGCTAAAAGATTTTTCCTTCAATTGCTCTGAAAGAAAAAATGAAAATGATGCTGGAATGTTGAAAAACACAATACAAAATACGAAAAAATCATCTTACAATAAAAATGAAACTCCACCTAAAGTAGTGTTATTAATTGGAGACAGAGAAGTTGAGCCCAAAGAATTTAAAGATAAACTTTTACAAAAAAAATGTGCAAAACGTTTTTGGCATTATAACAATGGCAGGACTGAAGAGGATATTTGGAATGCAAACAGTTTTAAAGCTGAGTCAAGCCTCTTGAGTAACATTCATTCAACTAAATATAGGAATTGGAAAACATCAGGACTTGAAAAACTCGTCTGCAAAATTCCAGAATGATTAGTTTTCAAAAGTCCCCTGTTTTGCGACTTTTTTAGTTTGCCTTGCCGTACAATTTTTCAAAACTTAAAAAAAAAGAGAGATTATTTTATGTTTGAAAATTCTGAAAAAATTGACAAGAAAAAAGAGCCTGTTGTTTTTGAAAATGTGAAGGTTTGCATTGAAAGCCTTGGCAAAACTTATGAATATTTTATGACGGATGATATTAACGTTGTCTGTAAAAAACTCAAGTCGCTTGGCTACCGCAATGTTAAAGAATCTGACTGGAGGCTGAATTCATCGCTTGCACAGTCCGTCCGGGACAAAATGGTTGAGCTTGGCTGCCGGTTTTCAATGACATTTTCCCATGGCACAAGTATTCTGAATTTTTGGACTAAGAATTCTCCTCGTCCTTATTGCGTTCGGCTTGATGAGCTTCTGCCTTTTGATTCTGTTCTGGAAAAACAAATGCACCGGATAAAAGAAGGAATCACGGGAACTGAAGATCTTAAAAAGCTTGCAGAGCGGAATTTCTGGACTCCTCTTATGATGGCCGTAATGATGAATTCGCAGGAATCCGTAAAAGAATACATAGCTGAAAAAACTGATGTGAACTGCCCTGACAATGACGGAATTACTCCTCTTATGATTGCGGTTTTCAACAGAAACAAGGAGATGGTTGAGCTTCTTATAAAAAACGGCGCGGACGTGAATTACTGCACAAACCGCGGCACTTCAATTCTTCTTCTTGCAATTATGAACAACAAGAACGACTGCTATACCGATATAATAAAAATACTGCGGGATGCTGGAGCACGGACTGACAATATCTGCCTGAACTCAAAAACTCCTGAAGCAAAACTTACTTTCAATCAGACTTTGGAATATTTTATTTCGCAATTCACTTTGAACGGACGCGGAAAACCAAGCCTCATCTACAAGAACACAAGCATCGGAGGCGAGGGCGGAATTGACAAGCGCGCATTTTCAAAAATCAGAAGCCAGAAAAATCCGAACTATCATCCTAAAAAGAACACGGTTTTTCTCCTTGCCCTTGGAATGAACCTTACAGTTGAACAGACAGAGCAGCTGCTGTTCAGCGCAGGCTACGCTTTTGATGAAAAAAGCAAATTCGACATGACAATCAGGAACTTTATCCAGAAGCGGAATTTCAGAATCGAAGAAATTGAAAACGCTTTGTTTGAAGCAACCGGAAAATACCTAGGACAAAAAGAAGATGCAGAAAAGTAACGTCAATGAAGCGCATAATAAAATATAAAATTGCAATTTTCCTTGAATGCAATTATAATTTTAATGTATAAAAATTTTATAGGAGGCAGCGTATGATTGCAGTCAAGGCTTATTATGACGGAAAATCTTTTGTTCCTCTTGGAAATATTTCTTTTAAATTAAAACAGGCGGCTATAGTTGTTGTGGATGAAGAAAATGATTCTGTCAAAAAATCTGTTTCATGCCGCGGACTTGCAGCTGGCTACGCTAACCCTTCGTTTATTCAGCTTGAACAGGAAGTTGCTTCTGCCGCTTTTTCTGGAGAATAAAAATGATTCTCATAGATACAAATGTTATTCTCCGTTATCTTTTGAATGATATTCCAGAGCAGGCGGATAAGGCTGAATCTGTTATAAAACAAGGCGCATTTACTTTGCCTGAAATTATTGCTGAAGTTGTGTATGTGCTGACTAAACTTTATAAAGTTCCTAGAAATGAAATAAAATCAATAGTTGCTCCTTTTTTAGATGAAATTGAAATTCAGAATAAGGAAATTGTTGTTAATGCTCTTTTTATTTTTTCTGAAACTGCATTTGACTTTGTTGACTGCATTATAATTTCAAGAAAAAAACTGCTTAACGAAACTGTTTTTACGTTTGATAAAAAACTTTCTTCAAGATTAAAATAAGTCCTTCCATTTTTCATGTCATTAAAATTGCAATTTTCCTTGAATGCAATTATAATTTAACTGATTTGTAATTTTGAATTTTTGCGAGGTTTGTATGCCGTTAAAGCTTATAGGAATTTTATTTTTAGTTGTGCTTGTTGCTCTTCTTACTGGATTCAATCTTTCTAACAAGTGCTCAATCTGGTTTTTTCATAGCTTTGAAGATATTCCGGTTTTTGCAGCTCTGCTTTCCGCTTTTTTAGCTGGCGTTGTAATTACGCTTCCGTTCACATTTGGAAAAAAACGAAAAACGGAATCTCTGCCTGAAACAAAAAAGAAAGAAAAGAAATCCAAGCAGAAACTTCAGCAAGAAGAAGTTCCTTTGCAGCAGCCGCAGGAAAATGCTGAATGAAAAAATTATTGCTTGCATTTTGCGTTTGTGTTATTTCAGCTTCAATTTTTGCGCAGAATAAAAAATCTGCGGAAATCATAAAAAGAGAAGCCTTAAAGCAGGAAACCGTCCTTGACTCAATTGACTATTTAAAGCGCAATCTTGACTTTGCCGATACTGCCGCGGACACTCGTTCTCTTCTATATTATACTGGAACTTTGCAGGAGCAGCTCGGTCTTTATACTGACGCCGGAAATTCCTATGCAAAGGCGGCTGGCATTGCGGCGCACGACGCTTCAAATATGCCAAAAGTTACTTCTGAGCAGCTTGTTCTGAATGCTGTTCGCGCGAATCTTTGCGCTGGCAACTGGGAAACAGCCGACTCTTACTTGAACAGCGCAGTCAGAAATTCTAAGAATGAAACAGTTTCCGCCACAGTCAAGCTTTATTCTGTTTGGAGCGATCTTTGCAAGGCATCTTCTGTTCCCGGCGCGGACATTTCTGATTCCCTGGAGCTTTTAAAAGCGTACAGCTCAATGCAGTCCATGAAAAGCGTAAAGGCGCAAGTTCTTTTTACTTTGTGGCATTTGACTTCTGCAAGAATATATGCGGAAGAACTTAACCGCGAATTTCCTTTAAGCCCGGAAGCTTCTGTCGCAAATGGAAAAAGCCAGATAATGCGTGTTCCGTTTTGGTATTTTGTGCCGAAAGAAAATTCCGCTTCATCTTCGCAAAACCGCTACACTGAAAATTCAGAATCTCCAACGAAAGAAAATTTTGTTCAGCCTGAAATTTCTTTGTCGCAAAAGCATCCCGGAAAAAAACAGCAGCTTGGTCTTTTTAAGAAAAAAGAAAACGCCGACGACTGCATAAGAAAAGCAAAACAAAAAGGCTTTGACGCATATTGCTACACAGAAACCCGCTCCAGCGGAACTACATATTTTATAGTCGCCGTGGACGAAAATGCCAGCATGACGATGGGACAAAAACTAAAAAACGCTGGCATAGACTGTTATACGATTGAATAAAAATAAAAGTTGCCACACGGATTTGAAAAACTGAAAACCGTGAAAAAATCTTTTTGGCAACGGAGGTAAAAAGCATGAAAAGAATCATTAATTTCATATTGGTATTTTTATTATTTTCAAAAATATTTGCGTATGAAATTAACGATTTTTCAGACTGTGAATGGTTTGACAATATATCTGTAGAATATATCATTAATTACCAAAAACCGATTTTTGATAAATACGATATTGTGAGTTTTAGGTTTCCTAAGAAAAATAATTCGTCTGATTATAAAGATTGGGGATATTACAGTATTTCTGGAATAGGAGGAGTTGGAGCTATTTATTCAGTAGAAAAAAAAAGATGAAAATAAATTTATTTTTGAATATGGCTATTTTCCTTCTTCAGATGAGCAAAATGAAAAACCTGTAAAATTGCCTGAGCCTAATATATGTACAGTTTATATCCAAAATGAAAATACTTTAATTCTTGTAAATCCTCCGCTTGGCATATACAGAAAAACTTTGTATAGAAAGAATTTTGGCAAGAATTCAAATGTTAAAATGCAAGACGGCGTTGTAAACGATTTAAATGTGAGAATTCGACTTGAACCAAATACAAAAGGTCTTGTTTTAGGCAAAGTTCAAACTGGAACTAATGTAAAAATAATAAAACAATCAGAACCATATATAGCTGATGGCAAAAATAATTGTTGGTATCAAATACAACTGGATGGATTTCCTATATGCTGGATATTTGGAGAGTATATATCCAAGCGAGAAGATTATTTTAAGAATTTTGGAGTAATAGAATAAAAAAAAGCCGCCAGGCGTTTTTGTTCCTAGCGGCAATTTTTGCAATATATTGGCTTAAAGGCTTTTTACAAATTCTTTTTTAAGGAAGTCAAGATCAAGCTCAGGATAAAGAACGTGCTTTGAAAGAAGCTTCTGAACTTCTTTTTCCGCCTTTGCCTGAACAGATTCGTCAAGCTCTATTTTTCCTTTTGCAGGCTTTCCGTCTTTTGTAAGTCCAGGCTTTGTTCCCTTTAGAACAAGGTCAATGATTTCCGCTACTTTTTTCATGTCGTTTTCATCCATGCCTAAAGTTGTAAGCCCCGGAGTTCCGATGCGGATTCCAGAAGTCCACCAGGCGCCGTTCTTATCATAAGGAAGAGCATTTGCGTTTGCTGTAACACCGCATTTGAACAGTGCCGCTTCCGCCTGTTTTCCTGTAAGTCCGTAAGTTGTAACATCAACGAGCATAAGGTGATTGTCTGTTCCGCCAGTCTGAAGCTTCATTCCTTTTTCAATGCAGGCAGCAGCAAGAGCCTGAGCGTTCTTTACAACATTCTGCGCATAAGCCTGATATGCAGGAGTTTTCGCCTCTTTGAAAGCTACAGCCTTTGCCGCAACAATGTGATTCAGCGGTCCGCCCAAAACCATAGGGCAGCCTTTGTTCACATAGTCTATGAATTCCTTCTTGCAGAGAATGAGCGCGCCGCGCGGTCCGCGTAAAGTTTTGTGTGTTGTAGTCGTAACAACATCAGCCCATTTTACTGGATCGTAGTCGCCTGTGAAAACTTTTCCTGCAACAAGTCCTGCAAAGTGCGCCATGTCCACCATGAGAACTGCGCCGCATTTGTCTGCAATCTCGCGGAATTTCTTAAAGTTGATTTTTCTTGGATATGCGCTGAATCCTGTAAGAAGAATAAGTGGCTTTACTTCCATTGCCTGCTTTTCGATTGCGTCATAGTCCAAAAGTCCGGTTTCCTTGTCAACTCCGTAAGGATGGCTTTCAAACATTCTGGCTGAAACATTCATCTTGTATCCGTGGGTAAGGTGTCCGCCGCATGAATAGTCAAGTCCCATAAGACGCTGGTTGCCGAATCTTTTGCGCAGAATGTCGAACTGCTCCGCATTGAGTTCCGCAAGCGACTTTACGCCCATTTCCTCAAGTGTCGGAGTTTCGATTGTCTTTGAAAGAATCGCCCAGTAAGCAACAAGGTTCGCGTCGCATCCCGCATGAGGCTGAACATAAGCGTAGTCTGCTCCAAAAAGCTCTGCGGCTTCCTTTGCGGCAGTTTTTTCTACTGAATCAATATTTTCGCATCCGCCGTAGTAACGGTGCTCTGGAAATCCTTCCGCGTATTTGTCTGTAAGAAGGTTTCCCATTGCGGCCTGAACATTGAGCGAGCAGTAGTTTTCACTTGCCACAAGCTTTAAATGGCGGCGCTGGGTTGCAAGCTCCTTTACAATGTCTTCTGCAATTTCCGGGGCTACATCAGAAACAAGCTGAAGATTCGCAACATAGGAAGTCATGGCAGGATTCAATTTTCCGCCGCATTCCTTTACATAGTTTTCAAGTGGAGTAGGCATTGGACTCACCTCGCTTTATAAAATTTTGTCAGTTTCAAATGTCTGCTACATTTTAGTTGAATCTAGCTCTTTCCGCAAGTAAGCTGAAGTTTTGAAACACAGGCGGGTTTCTCAAGTCTTAAAGCAAAGTATTTATTGCTGATAGAAAAAAAATTGCCTTGCTAATTTTTAATTTGCAAGACAACTCTTTTTTGAATAACTTCCCATCATATTATTCAGTTTTTTATTATTCGTTTATGATGTCTAGTTCCTTTAATTTTTTTATTAAGAATGCTATGCCAAAAACTATTATTGCGGTACAGCATGCAAATGCTATAACATTCCAAAATCCTTTCCAAAGCGGTCTTAAATCAATATCTTTCCAGCTTTCCCATTCTTCTTGGCGAAGCTGTTTGTTGTAAATTTTGTTTGCTTCAACATTCAAGTTATCAGAAATCTTTCTGCCCAGAGCGTCATAGAAATGAACAGGTTTTGTTATGTCGATTTCTTTGTCGCAATGCAAATATTCGTGATTGTAGTAATTACCGGCGTCTGAATATAAAATTTTATCTTCAGTGATTTTGTAAACAGGCGTAACAATGTCTTCAATTTTTGAAACTTCTTTTGATTTTTCCTGTTCTTCAAAAAGCTTTTTCGCTTCTTTACGAATTGGTTTTGCGACAAGTCTATTGAAGTCATCAAAATAAACGCCATAATCCATTTGCCTAATCGGAAGTTCAATTTCATCAACAGATTCAATTACTTCTGAATAGCTGTAGCTGTATACTACGGAAGGCTTGGATTTACTGTTGCTTGTTTCTAACGCAAAAGAATTGAAACATAAGGATATTGTAAGTGTTGTTAATAGAAAAAGCGATTTTAAATTTTTCATAATTCATCTCCGTGGATAAAAGTTATTTATAAAAAAACAGCTTTGATGGGGAAAACTGTTTTATTCATATATTGCAGTTGAAAATTTATTCAATATTTGAAAATTCTAATTTCTGAATTTTTTCTAATACCGGCATGATTTCATTGCCTTGCAAGAAAAATTGCTTTTGTTTTTCATTGTTTCTGCGCAATAATTTTTCTGCAAGTTTTAATTTATATAAATCATAGCCTAAAAGAATATTTTCAACTAAAATCATTTTGTTTTTCGGTTCAAAAGAAAAATGTGCATGAGCAAAATTAATATTATTCGAAGCCTTGTTAATTTTATCAAATTCACTGGAAAATTCTTCTTTGGGAATTTCATACCTTAAAACAATTGAAAATGTTCCAGAATAACAATTTTGAACTTCAATACCGGGATATTGCCTGAAGTTTTCAAGGAACTTTTCTTTAAGTTTTTTATACTTCAATAAAAACTGTGCTTTAATTTTTGATTCTGGTTTTATTTTTATTCCAAAAATGAAATTATAGCCCCAATAGTTATTTATGTCGTAAATTGTTTTTTCAAAAATAAAGTCATTTCCAGCTTCAAGTAAATCTTTGCAAAAACTGAAAGCGTCATTATTTTTAAATTCGCTTAAAAAAATATTAGATTCTAAATGTGAACATTTAAAGAACAGTCCGTTTTTTTCAAAAATTGAAGTGCAATTCATTTTTTTTCAGCTCCTTGTATAATAATAATTCGTTTATGTTTTAATGGGTAAGTGCGAAGTTTATTTTTTCAGCTCCCTGTATAATAATAATTCGGTTATGTTTAAATTTTCTTTTTTTAGAAGATACTCTTCTATTTTTTGTGTAATAAATTGAAGTTTTTCTACATCGCTTAAATTTTCTTTGAAGTTTCCTTTGAAAATTTCGTTGCCTTCGATTTTGATTTTCAATTCAAATTTTTCTGTGTCATAACTGCAAAGGCTTACTTGTGGCAAAACAACATCTTTTTTCCAGAATTCTGAACGCAATTTTTCAATTTCCAAAATACTTTCTGAAAATCCTTTTTGCTTAATCCGTCCTGTTTCTTTTAGAAATGTGTAAAAGTTTGTCGGCACGATGATAATGTTTGCTCTTTGTGCTATTAAATCTATTGTTTGACGTTCAGATTCTTTTTTGTCGGTTTTAAAAATTTTCTCATATAAGATATATAAAATATATATTAGAAAAATTACAAATGCACCTCCTAGTGCACCTCCTAGCGCAATCGCTGCTCCAATTCCAACCCAGGCCAAAATATTTAGAAACATATAACCTCCCGTTTTTATTTCTAAATATATATAGCTGTGCATTTTTCAAAAGTTGACACAAATTTTTATTTTTTTGAATTTTTATAAAAAAACAAAATACCTCTTGCCCCCCCCCGAAAAAGTTTTACTATAATGAAGAAATGTGCAGGAATTAGAAATATGGAAAAAGATGAAATTATAAGAGCAATAAAAAATTTTCTTTCAGGAAAGCAAAAATGCAATCCGTCTACAGTACAAGGTGAATTAAAAAAGAAAGGCATAACTGATGAAAATTTAGAGCAGGCGTTTGGCACAAAAAGAATTAAAGATATATTAGAAGCAATTCCAGAAATTGAATTTGAAGAAGATGAGCAGTATGGAACATTGTATGCAAAATTAAAAAATTCTTTAAAACAAGATGATTCTGTAAAAAATATTCAAAAATCTGAAAGTCAAGTTTTGAAAAATGAAGCAAGCAAAGAAGGTAGAATTTCATTGCGTGAGAGAATAAAAAAACTGCTTTCATTTATAGGCAAGGATTTAATTGAAAAAGATGAAGCTGTTCGTTTGGCGCTTTTAGCGAGCATTGCTGGAGAAAGTATATTTTTCCTTGGACCTCCGGGAACTGCAAAAAGTTTAGTGAGCCGCCGTCTTAAGCTGGCATTTAAAGGTGAAGATGAAAAGTCAGTTTCTTATTTTGAATATCTGATGAACCAGTTTTCTACACCAGATGAAATTTTTGGACCGGTTTCGCTAAAGGCTTTGGAAGAAAATAAATATGAACGGATTACACAAGGTTTTCTTCCAGAGGCAAATGTCGCATTCTTGGATGAAATTTGGAAAGCAAGTCCTGCGATTCAAAACACTCTTTTGACAATCTTGAATGAAAAAAAATTTCACAACGGAAACAAAATAAATGAAGTTCCATTAAAAGCCTTGATTTCTGCAAGCAACGAGCTTCCTGCAAAAAATCAGGGACTTGAAGCTTTGTGGGACAGATTTTTGATTCGTGCGATTGTGAATCCAATTCAGGATGATGGGGATTTTGAAAAATTTCTTTATGGTGAAAAAGTAAAATCGGAACTTGAGCTGACTGATTCAATGAAAAAAAATCTTATTTTAACTTCTGAACTTGAAGAGTGGACAGAAAAAATAGAGAAAATAAAAATTTCCGATGAAGTTAAAAATGTTGTTAGTAAAATAAGGCATGAATTGTCTCACAAAAATGAAGAAAAAAAACGGCAAGAAAACGAAAAGTTTTATGTTTCCGATCGCCGCTGGAAGAAAATTATAAAAATCCTAAAAACTTCTGCTTTTCTGAACGGACGAAATTCAGTTGACCTAATGGACTGTCAGCTTATTGAGTATTGCATCTGGAACACAGAAAATCAAATTGAAGAAGCAGAACAAATTGTAAAAGATTGCGTTGAGCAGAACGGACTGGAAGTTGATACTGAAATTGATGATATACGTGATGAGATAGAAGATTTCAAGAATGATATAAATGAACAGTTTTATGTAGAAGATGATTATTCAGATGAACTTGTAAAAAATCCTGATTTTAAAAAATATCCAGATATGGAAAAAACTCGTCAAGTAGCAGCTGATGAAAAATATAATTTAATTTTAGAATCTATAAAAGCAAGCATCCAAGATGTTGATAATTATATTTCTAAAAAATCTGCTCCTTTTAGAGAGAATCTTTTTGCAGATCAAAAAATGTGTGAGGTTATTTTAAAAGCAGTTGAAAAATCTAGGCTGGAACTTGAAAAAGAAGAATCTAAGTTAAATAAAATTCGCGGGCAATATATTTAAATTTTTTTATGAAACAAAATGACAAAGAATTTAAAAATCTGATATATAAAACTTTAAAGCCTTTGAACAAGTTGCTGGAATATTCAGATAAAATTTTCAGTGCAGAAAAATTAAATGAAAAAGATTCTGCGTATATAAATGATCAGATAAGAATTTTTGTGCAAAATCTTCAGAATCCAGTTGTCCGCAAAAAGACGAATATCAAAGAGCTTGGAAAGTTCCGAAAAATCAGAAACAACATTTCTCATAATACAGAGGAATTTTCACAGCCAGAACTTGAGAATTTGTGGAAGGATATTTTTCCTGTCTTGCCTAAAATAAAATCGGAACTTGAAAATCTTCTGCCAAAAGAAAATTCAAATTCTAATCGCCGCCGTTTTAGAAAATTAGGAACTCCTGTTTGTGGAGACGAAACTGAACGCCAGCAGCTTTTGGATGCAATTGAGGATTTCTGCGGTTCTTCAAGTTTGCCAGAATCAGAAAAAATTGATTTTCCTGAAAATAAATTTTCCCAAGCTGCAAAGCAAATTCTTGAAGAAATTTTCACAACCAAAGAAAATTCTGCATACATCCAAAAACATGAAGGGCTTGCAAAAAATATTCAAGATGATTTGCTTGAGTGGATAAAAAATGTTGACAGCCGCCTTTCAAAAGAAAATCCATTTGAAAAGGAAGCGGCGTTTGTTTCTGCTTTGAAAAATAAAAAGTCAGAAGAAATTGCAGATTCTATTTTGCAGATTCAAAAGGATTATGAGAAAATATCGGATGAAAAATTTAATTTTGATTTTTACAGCAAGAAATTTTTAGAGATTAAAGAGAAAGAAGAGTTTGTAAATAAGAAAATTAAAATTTCAAAAAAATCTAAAAAGTATAAAGAAGGACTAAAAATAAAAATTCAAGCAGTTTCAGATAAGCTGATTGAAGATCTTGAATCAAGTTTGATACAAAGAAAAAATTCATGGCAACTTAAATTAATTGAAGAAATGCGGAAAAAATTCATAGAAGAGTTTTTTGAAAAATTGGAAAAATTTAAGAAACTTGAAAATCTCCTTTGCAGAATTTTTGATGAAACTGGATTTTTATGGGACTTGTCAAAAGGAATTTTTGATGAAAGTGGTTTTGAAATTTTAAGGCATTATGCGGATTTTCTTGAGAAAGACAAGTCTCTAAATGAATTTGCAGCAACTTTAGGAAAACATAATAGAATTCAGCGGATATATGAAAAAGAAATTCGTGAAAAAGTAATTGTAAAAAATGAATGGAAACCCAAGCCTGCATACAAAGGACAAATCTCTGGTATTAGAATGTCTAGCGATATTTCTTCTGTCTTGCCTTCTGAGCTTGCGATGTTTTCAAATCCAGCGACAAAAAAACTTTTTGAATTAAAGTTTGCGCAAAATCAACTTATGTCATTCAAATATGAAACTTTCGTTCCTGAAGAAAAAAATGAAATTCAAACAGAAGAAATCAGCAAGGAAAAAGAAGAGCAAAAAGGTCCTGTTATAATATGCGTAGACACAAGCGGTTCTATGAACGGAACTCCAGAAAGTATAGCAAAGACAATAACGTTTGCGCTTTCTAAAATTGCTTTGCAAGAAAAACGCAGCTGCTATTTAATCAGTTTTTCTACAGATATTGAAACATTGGACTTAAGCTTTAAAGACAAGACTAACAATGAAGTTTTATCTACGCTTGTTCAGTTTTTGAGAAAATCATTTAATGGCGGAACTGATTCGTCTTTAGCTCTTGAACATGCTGTAAAACTTTTGCAAACTGAAAACTGGAAAAATGCAGATGTGCTTATGATTAGTGATTTTGTTATGGACAGTCTTGATGAAGATTTGGAAAATAAAATTGAAATTGAAAAAAAGAAGAATACAGATTTTTTTAGTTTTGTAATTGGTTCAGGCGGAAATCAAGAAACAATAAACTGCTTTAATCATAATTGGTTTTATAACATGAATGATTCTAGTGCGGAACGTCATTTAGTTGAGCAGCTGAATATTGTAAAAAATAGGCAAGAATGAATTTAAAAAATGAAGGGGCCGAATAATTCCGCCCCCACAGCTAAGTGTCCGAAGACATCCTAACTCGATTCATTTATAAGATTACAAAAGAAAATCAAAAAAATCAAGCATTTTATTTGTATAATGAATGCAGTTTTTCCGCGATAGCTTTATCCTGTGTCCCGAAAATCAGGTTTTGGCTTACAGGAAGTTTTTCCGTCATTTTTTGAATTTTCTGATATTCATTCACAAAACTTTTTATTCTTTTTGACTCATCCAGTTGTTTTAAAAGATAGCAGACAAGCGCGACATAGGAGATGATAAAGTTAAAATCAATTTGTTTTATTTTCAGTTCATTTTCCAGAAGCGCTTTTATGTTTTTTCCGGCTCCGCTTGTGGCAAACCGTGTGTCAAAAATTATTCCATTGTGGGCGATTGCATTCCGTAAATCCTTCAGAACAAAAATAATGTCTTTCAGCAAAAATCCGTCAGCGTTTAAGTTTGTCGGAAGCTTTAAAAGCTTTGAAACTTCAAGTCTTATTGTTTTATTTGAACATGCAAAAAATGTGCCGAATTCTCCAAGCGACAAGCTTTCAAATGCAGCCCAGACAGGAACTTCACGTCCGCTTTCGTAAAAATGTGTCTCGATGTCTTTTCCTGACATATAATCGCGGATAAGAGCGGAATTTATTTTCATTTGGAGATCCATTTTTCTTTTGAATTCCTTTTTGTATGCCGCGGTTCCAGTTTTAAATTCCTTGTAATAAGTAAGCGACTTGTTGAAAACTTCCTGAAGGTTTTCGCTTTGGCTGTCGGCAAGGGTTGCTTCAAGAACATAATTTTTCAGGGCATTTTCAATAAACATAAGATTCGGATAAAAAAGTCCTTTCAGCTGCATATCAAAATCATTCAGCGCGACTACCTGAGAAAAATTTGTAAAGGAAATCGGATTGTTTGATTTTCTTACGAACCGGTAGCCCTTGTAGCCATGGTAATATCCGATTTTTCTTAAGTCTTTTTCCTGATTTGGGTCGATTTTCAGGCTGTGTTTTTCCTGCAGATGGCTTTTTAAATCCTGTAAACTGTACATATTAAAAGTATAGCATGAAAAATAGTTTTTATGAAATTTAAATTAAGCATGAAGTTTTTTTGCATGGATTTTTAATCTTTCATAGAATCTTGACATCATTTTGCTTGCATTTGATTTTGAACATCCGAAAACTGCTGCAATCATTTCTTGGGTGGGAAGTTCTTTTTCTGAAAAAAAATCATGCCAAATCTTTTTGTTTAAAAATGAAAACTGTTTTTCTAGCGCAATGATTTTCTCTAAGTCGATTTCCAGAAAATTTTTTTTGTCAAGTTGTGTTAAAACATCTTTTGTTATAAACGCTGATTTTAGTTCCTTGTTCTCTTTTTCTTTTTGAATAGCTGAATCTAAAATTTTTAGAGATTGTTTTAATTCTTCAAAAATAAAATATTTTTCTTCATCAGAAATGTTTTTCTTGTAATTTACGGAAACTGGAAAAAAATCAGTTATATAATTTTCTTCATCTTTTTCATTGCGTGAAACTATTGGAATTTGATTTTCCGAATAAGAGAGTTCTTTTTTCCTTGCATTTTTAAGTTCATTTTTTAAAGCCGCAATAACATAATTTGAAAACTCATAGCCTTTTTCTTTTGTAAAAAGTTTTGTGCATTGAATAATACAATTTGTTATTTCCAGTGCATATTCTTCTATATTATATTTTCTGTTCCAGCTGGCGTTTAGTTCATTCCAAATAATAATAGTGAGTTTTCTTATCAAGTTATTTTTTTCTTGCGGATTTGAAGTTTCCTGAATTTCAGAAAAAATGGAATTTATTTTTGAATAAAAAATTTTGCTTGAGCTGTTCATATATAATTTACAGAGAAAAGAAAGTTTCCAGGCTTTTTAATGCTTTTTGCCTTGAATTTGATGTAAGCGAATAAGTGAAAGAATTTAGATAGTAAAGCGAAGTTACATCGTAAAGCTCTGGATTTTTAGGTTTTCCATCTTTCCAATCAACTTTGCCATATATAATTTTTTTTATATCGGAATTATAGAATTTTTCAGCAAACGAAAATGCGCATAGAACAAGCATTGGAACTGTTCTTGGACCAAAAGTTATATCTGCGTATAGTTCTGAATTTTCCTCAATTTGAGAAAGCATTAGTTTTAATCGGTTTTCATTATTTGATTTTAACTCTTCGTAGTTTGTTTCAATAAATGAATATTCGATTTTTGCTCCAATGTTTTCATTTATGGATTCAAGTTCAGCCTGAAAAATTTTCGTGTTTTTTTCTACAAGGCTGCTGTTTCCTTTTGTCTGAATCAGAACAATTTTTATTTCTTCATTTTTTTTGATTTTTTCAGAAAGCACTGCATTTATTGGATATACAACAGGCTCTTTGTAAGCGCAGCAGGCATTGCCAGTGTTTTCATAAGAAACGGCTTCAACTTTTTCCTTCATTGAAATATCAACAAAAACAATCTTTTTCATAATTTACCTTGAAAAATTTTAAAGCTTTCAATTTAAAAAAATACTATATTAAGTTTATCGTAAAAAATACTATGGCGCATGATGTTAAGTTTTCTTGTAATAAAGAATTTTATTCAGCTAAGATTTTATCTATATTTTTTTATTATATTGAAGCCTTGTTCTCCGTTTTATCTTTTAATTGCAAACATCAAAAAAAAATATTATAATTTTGCTTTATAAAAAAAGATTTTACGCAAATATGTGTGTTGATTAGAGGTTACGATGAAAGCTATTGAACTTGAAAAATCCTACAATCCAAAAGATTTTGAAGATAGAATTTATGCTGAATGGGTTCAGACAGGATGCTTTAAGCCTGCGTCCGACAAGGATTCTCCTGTGCATGAATGTTACTTGAACAAGTCTAAAAAATCAGCGGTTTCAAAGTACACAGTCGTAATTCCTCCGCCAAACGTTACAGGCGTTCTTCACATGGGGCATGGGCTGAACAATACATTGCAGGATATTGTTGTGCGCTACCACAGAATGAAAGGCGACGACACTCTTTGGATTCCTGGAACTGATCACGCAGGAATTGCCACACAGAATGTTGTTGAAAAGCAACTTAAAAAAGAAGGAAAAAGCCGCAATGACCTTGGACGTGAAAAATTCCTTGAGCGCACTTGGCAGGTAAAAGAAGATCATCACAACACGATTGTTAAGCAGCAGCGCAAACTCGGAAATTCCGTTGACTGGAACCGCGAGCGTTTTACAATGGACGAAGGTCTTTCTAAAGCTGTTCGCAATGTTTTTGTTACTCTTTATGAGCGCGGTCTTATTTATAAAGGACATTATCTTGTAAACTGGTGTCCTCGCTGCGGAACGGCTCTTGCCGATGATGAAGTTGAACACACAGACACAGACGGCTTCATGTATCACATTTACTATGAGTTTGAGGACGGCTCTGGAAAAATTGAAATCGCCACAACCCGCCCGGAAACTTTGCTTGGCGATACTGCGGTTGCTGTTAATCCGGAAGATGAGCGTTACAAGGCTATTGTCGGAAAAAAACTTAAGCTTCCGCTTACAGACCGTGTAATCAACTTGATTGCAGATTCTTATGTTGACAAGGAATTCGGAACTGGAATGGTAAAAATCACTCCGGCGCACGACCCTAACGACTGGGAAGTTGGAAAAAGAAATAATCTTGAAGTTATAAACATTTTAAATCCGGACGGAACTTTAAATAATAATTGCCCGGAAAAATACCGTGGCTTAAAATGTCCTGAAGCGCGCAAACTTATTATAGAAGATTTGAAGGAGCTTGGACTTTACAAGGGCGAGGAAAAAATCAAGCATTCAGTTGGGCATTGCTACAGATGTTCAACTGTCGTAGAGCCGTATTTGAGCGACCAGTGGTTTGTAAAAATGAAGCCGCTTGCAGACAAAGCTCTTGCCGCTTGGAAGAACGAGGAATTTGTTTTTTATCCGCGCAAATGGGAAAACACTTTCTCTCACTGGATGGAAAATATCCGCGACTGGTGCATAAGCCGTCAGCTTTGGTGGGGACACAGAATTCCTGTATGGTACTGCGACTGCGGAGAAACAATTGTCAGCCGGACTGATCCTGAAAAATGCCCTAAGTGTGGCGCAGATTCTTCTCATCTAAAGCAAGATCCAGATGTTCTTGATACTTGGTTCTCTTCTTGGCTTTGGCCGTTCAGTACTCTTGGCTGGCCTGAAAACACAGAGGACTTGAATCAATTCTATCCGACAACTGCGCTTGTTACAGCCTACGATATTATTTTCTTCTGGGTAAGCCGCATGATTATGGCTGGCCTTGAGTTTACAGGAAAGTCTCCGTTCCATGATATTTATATACACGGACTTGTGCGCGACAAGCAGGGTAGAAAAATGTCCAAGTCGCTTGGAAACGGAATTGACCCGCTTGAAATTATCGACCTTTACGGCGCGGACGCTCTTAAATTTACTTTGAGCTATATGTGCGCGCAGGGACAGGACGTTCTTGTAGACAAAGATTCGTTCAAGATGGGAAGCCGCTTCTGCAATAAAGTATGGAACGCAAGCCGCTATATTCTTGGAAATCTTGAAGGCAGAACTCTTATTCCTGTTGCCGATTCAGATCTTAACGAGCTTGACAAGTGGATTTATACTTGCCTTGACAACGCTGTAAAAAATGCAAGGGCTGCTTTTGAAGGCTACCGTTACAACGACGGAGCTTCCGCAATCTATGAGTATTTCTGGAACGATTTCTGCGACTGGTATGTTGAAGCTACAAAACTTTCGTTTAAAAATGGCGATGACCACGAAAAAGACCGAGCGGTTTCTGTTTTGCTGAATGTTCTTGAAGAAAGCCTTCGTTTGCTTCATCCGTACATTCCTTTTGTTACAGAAGAAATTTATTCCAAGCTGCCATTGGCTCAGATTATTGAAAACCGCAAGAAAGCCGGCGAGCAAAAAATTCTTCCTTCTGATGAATACACAGGACTTCTTGTTACAGCTCCGTATCCAGAGGAAAAAGAAAGCCGCGTGAACAAAGAAATCACAGAGCGTTTTGAAACTTTAAAGGAACTCATCAGAACTTTGCGCGGACTCCGTGTTGAGTGCGGAATCGATCCTGCAAGCAAACTTCACATTGCCGTAAAAATTTCCAAAGGCTCAAGCGCGGAAGTAATAAAAGAAAAGACCGACATGGTTTGCCTTTTGGCTGGAATCAGCAAGGTTGACTTTGTGGAATCAAATCCTGAAAAATCAATCGGCGCAGTCGGAAAAGGATTTGAAGCGTTCCTTTTGGTTGACGAAAGCGTGAACAAAGAGCAGCTAAGGCAAAAGTTTACCCGCGACATTGAATATGAAACAGAAAATGTCCGCAGAAGCACAAACAAGCTGAACGGAAAATTTGCCGAGCACGCTCCAGCTGAAGTTGTTCAGGAAGAAAGAAATCGCATGGAAGAAGCTCAGCGCCGCATAGAAAAGCTTAATTTGTACTTGAAGAATTTGTAGCCGGAACTTTTTCAAAAGATTTGCCTTCAGGAGGATTCTTATGAAAAAAAAATACGAAATGGCGGTGGAAAAGCCACAGCTGATGGACAACGAGCACATGCTTCAGCTTAAGAACATCTATCTTGCGCCTTATATGCAGATTGCCACAGCTTTGATTGGCAAGGCAAGGTTCGCAGGGGGAAATATGTTCCGCCATCAGCTTGACACAATGAGCATTCTCATTGATTACGGCTACATCGACAATATCCTTTTGAAGGCAAGCTGCGTGCATGATACAATAGAAGATATTCCTGGCTTTGATGAAAATCTTATCCGCAATGCAGATTCTGACGGTCCGGAAGTTCTTGAGCTTGTAAAGGAAGTTACAAAACGTCCGGGGCAGCTAAAAAGCGAATATTTAAAGTCAATTATAGACAACGGAAGCCAGCGCGCAAAAATTCTAAAATGCGCCGATAGAATTTCCAACATGATAAGCCTTGGCTTTGTAACGAGCAATGAATTTATTGAACGCTATTGCGATGAAACTGAATATTTTATTCTTCCTATTGCCGTTGAAGTTGATTTCAATATGTATCAGGAACTTATAAGCCTTGTTGTAAGCCGCCGCGAGCATCTTGAAAAATCCGGCTATTTTGACAAAAAAGAAGAAAGAGATGAGTAGCCTTTTTATTTGCGCTCTCCAAATTGTTATGGTGTAGTTTTTTTTATAGAAAACGGAGATTTTTGCGCAGTGCCCTCGTATACGATTATTGTTCCCGATTCATCTTATCTTTCCCGTATCTGCGGAACAAATGACAGCAACTTAAAGCTCATGGAGTCTTTCCTTGGAGTTCCTGTTTTTGCCAGAGGAAACGAGCTTTCTATTGACTGCGGAGATTCTTACATTGAGCAGCAGTTCCGTTTTGCAGTTGACCGGATTCTTGATGAATTTTCTGCGGCAAGCCAAAATGTTTCCGATTCAGAATTGATTCAATCTGTTTTAAATAACGATGCGGCTTTGGATTTGTCTATTTCAATTCCGGGCGGAACAAAAAAAGTTTTTCCACGCACAAAAGACCAGTCTTCGTTGATTTTAAAAATGCGAAATTCTGACTTGGTTTTTGCGAGCGGACCTGCGGGCTCTGGCAAGACTTTTCTTGCTGTTGCGGAAGCTTTGCGGCTTTTGCTTTCCCACAAAGTAAATTCCATAGTTTTGACGCGTCCTGTTGTTGAAGCTGGCGAAAGTCTTGGTTTTCTTCCGGGAGATTTGCAGGATAAAATAAATCCATATATAAGGCCGCTGTTTGATTCAATAAATGCGGTTTTGCCTTCAGATACTATAAAAAGACTTACAGAAAACGGTATAATAGAAATTGCGCCGCTTGCCTATATGCGTGGACGCACTTTAAGCAATAGCGTTATAATTCTTGATGAAGCCCAGAACACAACTTCTGAGCAGATGAAAATGTTTTTAACTAGAATGGGAGAGAATTCTAAAGTTTTTGTAACAGGAGATCCTTCTCAGGTTGACTTGCCCAAAAGGACTCCTTCTGGTTTTCTTCATGCCTTGAGTCTTCTTAGAGGCATAGAAGGAATTTCGATTGCTGAGCTGACTTCGGAAGACGTTGTAAGAAACGGGTTGGTTAAAAAAATTATACAGGCTTATGAAAATGAAGAAAGATGAAAATAAACAGACTTTTTTTTCTGTTTTAACAGGGGCTTTTTTTAAATATCTTAAGAAAAATTATCCGGTGGTCATTTTAACATTTGTAACTTTTCTTGTTACAATCGGACTTGTCTTTGTAAAAATTTCCACTGCATCGACAGTTTCTTCTTTCAATATAAACGACTATGAAATCGGGCAAATTTCCGATGTTACAATAAAGGCTGTAAAGTCGCTTCCTTCCGACTATGAAAATCCGGTTGAAGTTCAGGCTGGCGAAAAAGTCATAAGAAAAGGATTTCCGATTACAGAAGAAGGCTACGCAAAGCTAAAGAAAATGTCGGAGTCTGCCGTTTACGTTGACTACAGGGCTTTTGCAAATTCTGTAATTTACCACATATTGATGTGCGCCTTGCTTTTTTTCTGCTGTAGCAAAATTTATTTTAAATCCAAGATGATAGAATTCAAGGAGCTTGTTACCGAGTGCTGTTTTTACATTATGATTTTTAGCTCCGTGATTTTTGGCTCCAAGTCTGTTTACTTTGCGTCTCCTTATGCAATCTGCGCTGTCATTCCGTCTTCTGTTTGCGTGTTCCTTGTGGCGATTTTATTCGGGCAGCTCAATGCGGTTTTCTTTTCGCTGATTATTTCACTTTCAGTTTTAAATGCGTCTTCTTATCAGATTGTTCCGTTCTTGTTCGTGCTTTCAACTTCTTTTGCTTCCGCGCGGCTTGTAAGAAAAATCAATAGAAGAACTGACATGGTTTTGGTTTCTGTGCTTCAGTCTTTGTTGAATGTTGTTTTCCTGATGATTTTCAAAATTATTTTCAGCGATTCTTTGTATGACGGGCTTGGCGCGATTGTTGGTGTTGCCCTGAACGGATTTTTTTCCGGCATACTTTGTCTTGGACTTCTTACGCCTCTGGAGCTTTTGCTGAACACGGCTTCTCTTTTCCGCCTGATGGATTTGAGCGATTTGAATAATCCTACAATGAAAAAAATGCTTGTTACTGCGAGCGGAACTTATAATCATTCGCTTATGGTTGCAAGTTTGGCGGAAGCTGCGTGCAATGAAGTAGGGGCAAATCCTCTTCTTGCTAGAGTCGGCGCATATTACCACGACATTGGCAAGCTTGATAATCCTGAATACTTTGTGGAAAATCAGACTGCCGGAGAAAATATTCACACTGAAATAAATCCGTCTCTTTCTGTAAGTATAATTAGAAGCCACGTTAAACGCGGTGTTGAAAAAGCGCGCGCCTTGCGTCTTCCAAAGCAGATAATCGACATAATAAGCGAACACCACGGAAATCAGGTTATCGCGTATTTTTACAATGAAGCGAAAGCAATTGATCCGGATGCGAACCCAGAAGATTATTCTTATACAGGAAATCCGCCTACAACAAGAGAAAGCGCAATCGTTATGCTTGCCGATACAGTTGAAGCCGCATGTCGCAGTTTGGAAAAGCCTTCTGTTCCACGCCTTGAAAAATTTATAACAACTTTGATTTACGGAAAAATTGAGCACAAGCAGCTTGAAAACTGCAACCTTACATTCAGCGACCTTACAAAAATTCATGACGCTTTTGTTCAGATTCTTGCAGGTTATTATCACAGCCGCACAAAATATCCTGACCAGAAAGACCCGGATACAAACGAAGTTCACCAGATTCCGCTTCCTCCTCAAGCGCAGGCTCAGCAGCAGGAAAATTCAGCTTCCGCAGAAAAAGACAAAAAGTCCGAAAAACCAGAAAAAGATAAAAGCGTAAAGGAAGAAAAAAATTCCAAGAAGTCTTTAAAAGACAAGGCTGAAAAAATCATAAAGGAAAAAAACTAATGGGAAACCAGATTTTTGTGGGCATGGAAGACGGAAAAACTTCTCCTGTCTGGATAGAAAAAATTGAGCCTTTCGCGCAAAAAGTCATGCAGAAATGCGGCTGGGACGGCGAGGAGTTTTCTATTCTTTTTTGTTCCGATGAATATATTCAGTATTTAAATAAAACTTACCGAAATATAGATAGCCCCACTGATGTCTTGAGTTTTGAGAACGGCGAAAAATATACTGACGAAGACAATATTGTGTGGCTTCAGGCTGGCGACATTGCGATAAGCGTTGACACTTTGCCCAAAAATTCAGAGTATTTTGAAGTGAGCCAGAACGAAGAGCTTAAGCGGCTTATAATTCACGGAATTCTTCACTTGAACGGATATGACCACGGAGAAGAGCACGTTGAAAAAAATGTGGAGCCAAAATGCGAAATGCTTGTTCTGCAAAAAAAACTGATGAAAGACTTTGAGCAGGAAAATTTAATAGAAGAAACTGAAAAATAGGAAATTGTATGTTTGGACTTAAAAAAGAAAATTCAAAGAAAAACGAACAGAAAATCTCTGCCGCAGAAGAAGCCCAGCAGGAAATTTTAGCTGAAGAAAAAAACGACATGATTCAGGGAGTTGAAGAACTTGCAGTAACAACTGTAAAGGAAGTAATGGTTCCTAGAATCGATGTTGATTTTATTTCAATGGAAACTCCAGAAGAAGAGCTTTTAAAGAAAGTTACAGAAAGCGGACATTCACGCATTCCTGTTTATTCCGGCTCAATAGACAATGTTGTTGGAATTCTTTACGTAAAGGACTTGATAAAAACTCTTGCGGAAAAACTTCCGATTGACTTGGAAAAAATAATCCGCAAGCCTTATTTTGTTCCAGAAAGCAAGCATATCGACAGCCTTTTGCGCGAATTTAAAAGACGGCACGTTCATATTGCGGTCAGCATTGACGAGTACGGCGGAGTTTCCGGGATTGTCTGCATGGAAGATATTATAGAAGAAATTGTTGGCGACATTCAGGACGAGTTTGACAATGAGCATGAAGACATAATTTCACTTTCTGAAAATGCCTGGATTTGCGATGCGCGTGTTGACCTTGACACTTTAAACGAAGAAATAGGCTCGGATTTTCCTACAGAAAACTTTGATACTTTGGGCGGATTCGTGTTCGACTTGTTTGGAAAAATTCCTGTAAAGTTTGAAAAAATTTCATGGAATCAGTGGGATTTTATTATTCAGGAAATGGAAGGACACAAGGTTGACACAATAAAAATAATGCGGAAAAAAGAAGACTGATTTTTCCAAGGTTTCCACGGAGTTAAAATGAAAAGAAATATTTTTCATAGTTTTACGCTTGCTTTTTTGCTTTTGATTTTTGCATATCCGTTATGTGCCCAGAAAAAATCCGCCTTGGAGCTTTTTAAACAGGCGCAGGAACTTCAGCAGCAGAGCAGGTGGTTTGACGCGGTTGACCTTTATCAGGAGGCTCTTTTGCTGAATCCGCAGTACGGAGACGCTCTTTACAATCTTGCGATTTGCCATTATGCGCTTGGAAGCTATGATCTTTCTGTTCAGTATGCGGACGAGGCTTCAAAATATGCGCGCAACTTCAGCGATATACAGAATCTAAAAGGCTTGTCTTTGATTTCGCTTGGAAGAGTGAACGAGGCAAAAGATGTTTTCAATCAGATTTTAAAAAAATATCCAAACGATGTAAACGCGCGATTCGGACTTGCTGAGCTTGATTTGCTTGACGGACGTCTTACTGTTGCGGAAAGCCGTTATCAGGATGCTTTAAAACGCGACGCTTCAAATAGAAAAGCCCTTTTAAGCCTTGCTCTTGTAAGCGCGGAAATGGGAAAGAGAGATGTTTCTGAAAACTATATAAGGCAGGCGCTTTCTTTTTACAGCGGCGAGCCGGAAGTTCATTACATGGCGGCTTACCTTTCTGCAAAAAACGGCGACTATAAAACTGCCGAGCAGCGCGCAAGAAGCGCAGTTCTTATAAATGGAAATTTTGACAAAGCGTATTCTCTTTTGGCTGGAATTCTTTATGCGCAAAAAAGGTACAACGAAGTTATTGATATTTGCGACTTTAGAATCGGGCGGAACAGAGATTCAGTTGACGCTTGGTATTTAAAAGGACTTTCACTTCAAAAGCTTGGCAAAAATGAAGAGGCGATTGAAACTTACGAAACCGGACTTTCAATTGCGCCGCAAGATGAAGTTATGCGGAATGCACTTGAGCAGCTTGCGGGAAGCTATCTTTCAATTGAAGATGCAAGGCGGAACACTTGGGCTGTTTTTCATTCGGCTAAGGCGGAAGAATATGGACGCAACTTTGATGGAATTGCAGAACGTTACGAATACCAAAAGGCGCTTTCAGTTTCTCCGCTGAACAATAAAATCAGGCAGGCGTTTGCCGATATGCTTGAGCGCGACGGACACTATGAGCTTTATCTTCAGCAGCTGAAATTCATAAAAGAAAATGAAACTTCCGCGGAATCAGAAATTCAGACAAATGAAAATTCACCTGCGGCAAAAAGAACACGCGAGCAGATAAAGAACGATGACGCAATTGAAGTTTACGAAAGTCTTTTGCGGAACAACATTGCTTCCCGCTGGAATGTAGATCCGTTTTATTTGGACAAGACAAGATGGAACATTGGAATTTATTATACAAAAAAGCCTGTCCAGCTGTTTCATGCTGACTTGGAGGAAATTTCTGCGCTTGCTGCAAAGGATGTTTTTAACGGAGTTCCTTCCGCTTATGTTGATGTTCAGTCTGAGCCTGTTAGCGGCTACGGTGAGGCGTTCCGGCTTGCAAGAAATTCCGGGCGCGACTATTTTATTATTTTGACTGCTTCTGAAACAGAGCGCACATATTCGCTTGATGCCGTTGTTTATTCAGCTAGAACAGGAACGAAAACTTCCGAGATTCATGTTTACAGAACTGGCAACGATTGCATGGCGCGCGCTTTGCAAAGATTCCGGCAGGGAGTTTTGGATATTCTTCCAATCCGCGGAAAAGTTTTGCGAAATGTTCACGGCCAGCTTCTTGTTGACCTTGGAAAAAATGACGGAGTTTCAAAGGATTCAGAGTTCGACATTGTCCGCAAGGGAAGTGTGATTACAAAAGATTCAGGTCCGGGAGTTTCGTATAACAAAAAAGATTTTCTTGGAACATTCAAGGTTGAAAATGCTGACGAGGAAATTTCAGAAGGCGTTTATAAGAAAAACGGATTTTATGACACGCTGAATGCTGGCGATGAAATTGTTCTTACAAAAAATCCTGAAAAAGAAACTTCTACGCTGGACAACCGCCCGGCTGCAAACGCAAGCGGAGATCCTGCCACAGAAGAAGCAAGAAAAGCGGAACTTGAATCGCTGAAAGAATCGCTTCGTCCGGCTTCTAGGGAAAACGATTTGATTCACTTGATAAGAACGATTATTTAGTACGAATATCCTTTGCTGTCATTATCGGACTTGACCCTATAATCTATGAAAAGTTACAGCAGATTTCCGTGTCAAGCACGGCAATGACAGTAATTTTATAAAAGCAATTATTTAACATGAGTTTCTTCATATTGAAAAGTTGAAACAATTGCGGATTTGTTATATTATTTTTACAACCTAAGTACAAAATTCCATGGAGGATATTTTATATGATTAAGACAGTAAAAGATGTTGATCTTAAAGGCAAGCGCATTATCATGCGTGTTGATTTTAACGTTCCAATGAAGGATGGTGTTGTGCAGGACGACACTCGCATTATGGCAGCTCTTCCTACAATAAAATATATTCTTGAGCAGAATCCGCGCTCTCTTGTTCTTATGAGCCACCTTGGTGACCCTAACAAAGACGTGAAAAAGGCAAAAGAGAAGGCTGAAAAAGCTGGAAAGACTTGGACAGATGCAGATTCTGAAAAATTCATCAACGGAAAGAACCGCATTAAGCCAGTTGTTGAATATTTTGCTTCAAAACTCGGAAAACCAGTTACTTTCTTGCCGGACGCTCTTGGTCAGAAAGCCGCAATCGACGCTCTTCCAGAGGGAGCTGTTGCAATGCTCGAAAATGTTCGCTTCCATAAGGAAGAGACTTCAAAAGATTCTGCGGAACGCGATGTTATGGCAAAAGAACTTGCTACTTACGGTGATATTTTTGTAAATGACGCTTTCGGAACTGCTCACCGCGACCAGGCTTCCACAGCTTCAATCGCTAAATTTATGCCAGTTCCATCTGTTGGCGGATTCCTTATGGAAAAAGAAGTTAAATATATCCAGCCAATGGTAGAAAATCCTCCGAAACCGCAGGTTGCAATTATCGGCGGCGCGAAAGTTTCTTCAAAGATTGCTGTTCTTGAATCACTTTTGAAGAATGCAAGCGCGCTTGTAATCGGTGGTGGTATGGCTTACACATTCCTTAAGGCTCAGGGACATAAAGTTGGAATCTCTTTGGTTGAGGATGATTTTATTGACACAGCTAAAAAACTTTTGAAAGACGCAGAGGCAAAAGGCGTTAAGATTGTTCTTCCTGTTGACCACGTTGCCGCAGACAAATTTGATGCTAACGCTACACCTGTTGCAGTTGACGGCGTTGATATTCCAGACAATCTTATGGCTATGGATGTTGGTCCAAAGACAATCGCGCTTTACAAGGATGTTCTTTCAACAGCAAAATCTGTTGTATGGAACGGACCTGTTGGCGTATTTGAATTTGACGCATTCGCAAAGGGAACAGAAACTGTTGCGAACCTTGTTGCAGAGGCGACAGGTCGTGGTGCGATGACTGTTGTTGGCGGAGGAGACTCTGTTGCAGCTGTAAACAAGTTCCACCTTGCAGACAAGATGAGCCACGTTTCAACAGGCGGTGGCGCTTCCCTTGAATTCCTTGAAGGAAAAACATTGCCAGGAATCGCTATCTTAGCTACAAAATAATTTCGGAATTCCGTTTAAAAACAAAATGTCATTCTCCTGCTTGACAGGGGAATCCGGCAGAAAAAGAAAAGCTCTGCGCAAGCCGCAGGGCTTTTTTTTAAGGAACATTAAAAATGAATAAAACTGTAAGAATTATGTTAAAGCCTAAAGAGGACCGTGAGATTTCTCAAGGATTTCCTTGGGTGTACGATAATGAAATTTCAACTGTAAAGTTTCCGCTTGATGAAGGCATGAAAACTTCGCCACTTGAAGAATGCGCTGTGGAGGACGGAACTATTGTCGAAGTCTGCTCTAATGCCGGAGGATTTCTTGGCAGCGGCGTGATAAACAAAAAGTCAAAAATTACTGTGCGCATGATTTCTTCATTGCACTCAGATAAAATTCTGGAAGACTTGAAAGGCTTTTGGGCAAAGAAAATCCGGGATGCTGTAAATATCCGAAACCTTAGCTTTAAAAGCGATGACAGCTGCCGCCTTGTTTTTGGCGAGGCTGATTTTATTCCTGGTCTTATCGTGGAAAAATATGTTTCAAAAAACAAAGTTTATCTTGTTGTTCAGTTTTTGGCTCTTGCTTGTGAAAAATTTAGAAATGAAATTCTTGGCGCGCTTAAAGATTTTGTAAAGCCTGATTTTATTTATGAAAGAAGCGATGCAGCTGTCCGTGAAAAGGAAGGACTTGAAGAAAAATCCGGCTGGATTGGCAAAGCGGGGCAGGAAGTAATTGAAATAGAAGAAAACGGAGTTCTTTTGCTTGTTGACATTGCCCGCGGACAAAAAACTGGCTACTTCCTTGACCAGAAATTCAACCGGGAAAAAATTAAAAAATTCTGCCACGGAAAAAAAGTTCTGGACACTTTTACGCATACAGGAGCGTTCGGTCTTAACGCTGTAAAAGCCGGCGCACGTGAAGTTGTAAGTGTGGACATTTCGCAGGAAGCCGTTGATATGGTTGAAAAAAATATTGCGCTTAATGGTGCTGAAGACAAGATGAAAGCTGTTTGCGCTGATGTGTTTGATCTTCTTAAACAGTATGAAGCTAGCGGCGAAAAGTTCGATGTGATTATTCTTGATCCTCCGGCATTTACCAAGAAAGCCGGAAAAATTGAAAAAGCTTACGGCGGATATAAGGAAATAAATTTGCGTGCCATGAGAATTCTTAACGAAGGCGGAATTCTTGTTTCTTGCTCTTGCTCTTATTATTTTGATGAAAATACATTTTATTCAATGCTCATGCATTCAGCAATGGACAGCCACAAGCGTGTTCAGGTTTTGGAAAAACTTGGAGCTGCTCCTGACCATCCAATTCTTCTGGGCTATCCTAAGAGTGAATATCTTAAGTGCGCCGTGTGCCGGGTGATTTAATTTGATGCAGGAAAAAAATGTAAACTGCGTTGTTCTGCTTGGACCTACCGCTGTGGGAAAAACTGCTATTGCGGTGCGCCTTGCAGACAAATTCGGCTGGGACATAATTTCCGCGGATTCAAGGCAAGTGTACAAAGGTCTTGATCTTGGAAGCGGAAAAGATTTGTCTGAATATTCCGTGAATGGAAGGCAGATTCCGTATCATCTTATAGACATTGCAACTTTGGACTCTGAATACAATGTGTTTTGTTTTCAGCAGGATTTTTATAGGACTTTCAATTCTCTTAAGGCGCAGGGAAAATTTGCTTTTGTGGCAGGCGGAACTGGAATGTATCTTGATTCCGTTGTGCGCGGCTACGACCTTCTTACCGTTCCAGAAAACCTTGAGCAAAAAGAAGAGCTTGAAAAAAAATCGCTTGAAGAGCTTGGAGTTATGCTTTTGTCTCTTAAGCCTGAACTGCACAACAAAAGCGATCTTGCTATAAAAGAACGTGTGGTAAAGGCTTTGCAGATTGAACTTTTCAAGGCGAGTCCAGAAGGAATAAAAGCAAGAAGCGAACTTTTGAGCCGCCCTAAAATTGAGCCTCTTGTAATCGGTACAACCTTGAACAGAGATGAGCTTTACAAAAACATTGAAATCCGCCTGCGCCAGAGAATTCAAGAAGGCATGATTGAGGAAGTTGAAAATCTTCACAAAAAATATTCCTGGGAACGCCTTGAAAAACTTGGGCTTGAGTACAGGTTTGTAAGTTTCTATTTGGAAGGAAAAATCAGCTCAAAAGAAGAAATGGAAAACCAGCTGTGCGCTTCTATACGTCATTTTGCAAAACGGCAGGAAACTTGGTTCCGCGGAATGGAGCGTAAGGGCGTAAAAATACATTGGCTTCCCCGCGAAACTAGCAAGGAAGCTAGGTATTTGTCTGCTGTTGAATTGATTGAAAAGTATGTGCCGGAAGCTTAGGCGTTTACTGCCATCTTTGCAGCAGGCTCTTCAATTTTTGTAAGGTAGCCAGTTCTAAGGCAGGATTCGAATAATGTGCGGGAAATGAAATCTGTTGTTATTTCATCGTAGCCGTCTTTGTCTCTTACAATGCGCACAACGTATCCGTCTTCTGTTTCTTTTAGAACTGCCATGTAGTCGTTTGTCTTTGCTATGGTTTTAAGTGTGTAGTATGCCATAAATTGCACCTCGCTTTAGTATTATAAGCAATGCTGCTTGAATACGGAAAAATTCCTTAGCCTTATTATATTTTCGGTTTTTTAATGAATGTGTTTAGCTTTTTATTTTTCTGGAGGCTTTAATGCTTTGCGATTCTCATTTGCATATTGCTGAATGTGAAAATTTTATTCCGGCTCATTTTTGCTGTTCTTGCGCTCACTCAAAAGAAGAATTTTTTGTTCAGGAAGAAATTGCTTCAAAAAGCGGCGGAAAAATTTTATGCGCATTTGGTCTTCATCCGCAGAAGCCTTTGCTTGAAAATGCTGATTTTTTGGAAAGCCTTCTGATTCAAAAAAGAATTATTGCAGTTGGAGAAACTGGTTTTGACTTTTTTACGCCGGAACTAAAGTCTTGTGAAGTTCAGCAGAAAAAATCATTTGAAGTTTGCCTTGAACTTTCCACGGAGCATAAAGTTCCTCTTGTAATCCATGACAGAAAGGCGCTGGATCTTGTGTTCTTTTATTCTTCCGCTCTAAAAAAATGCGCTTCGGTTGTTTTTCATTCATTCGCTTTTACTGCAAGAGATGCCGTTTCAATTTTGAGGCATGGAATAAATGCGTATTTTTCTTTTGGAAAGCCTTTGCTCAACGGAAACAAAAAATCAATTGGCTGCATAAAAGAACTTCCGCTAGAAAGAATTCTCTTAGAAACCGACGCTCCGTATCAGACTTTAAAAGGAGAAGAAAAAACGTCCCCGCTTCAAATTAAGCAAGTTTACGAAAAGTCTTGTGAAATCCGCGGCATAAATATGGAAGAGTTAGAAAATTGCGTGCTGAAAAATTTCTTTACTACGTTTAACGTTGCGAGTAGTATTTGCTAGCAATACATAGCTTTATTTATCAGGAGTATTTGCAATGTATAAAAAGTTTGCGAAGACTTAATAAATTTCATTGACCAACAAAGTAACTAAGTTTCCCGAATAAAGTAACTATATTTTCAAATTTAGTTACTTTATTTTAAAATATAGTTACTATATTTACCCAACGGACTGGGTATGTTTTTATATCGGAAAACAGCTATAATGATATATTATATATAGAAGAAATTTGTTTTATTGAATAGGCTGGAGAAAAAATGGCAAAAGCAAAGAAAGTTGTAAGTTTTGAAGATGCTCTTTGGCGTACCTGCGATAAATTGCGCGGAACGGTTGAGCCGGCAGAATATAAGCATGTGGTTCTTAGCCTGATTTTTTTGAAATTCGTAAACGATAAATTCAGCGACCGCCGCAAGGAACTTATTGAGGAAGGCAAAGAAAAATATTTGGACTTGCAGGAATTTTATGACATGAAAAATGTCTTTTTTGTTCCGCAAGAATCCCGCTGGCTGTTCATAATGGAAAATGCAAAGCAGCCGGACATTGCATTAAAAATCGACACAGTGCTTAACACAATTGAAAAACAAAATCCCACTCTAAAAGGCGCACTTCCGGACAACTATTACTCACGGCTTGGAATTGACGTTTCAAAACTTGCAGCCCTTTTGGATGAAATCAACAACATTCAGACGACCGCCGACAAAGAAAACGACATCATGGGGCGCGTCTATGAATATTTCCTTACAAAATTTGCGCTTCAGGAAGGAAAGGGAAAAGGCGAATTCTACACACCAAAATCAGTTGTAAATCTGATTGCCGAAATGATTGAGCCGTACAAAGGAAAAATCTATGACCCTTGCTGCGGTTCGGGCGGAATGTTTGTGCAGTCGCTTAAATTTGTGGAAAATCATGCCGGAAACGCAAAAGATATTTCTGTTTATGGTCAGGAAGGAACAGGAACGACATATAAAATGGCAAAGATGAATCTTGCGATCCGCGGAATTCCATGTGATTTAGGCGAAAAGGCAGCCAACACTTTTACAAATGATTTGCACAAAGATTTGCGCGCCGACTACATTATGGCAAATCCTCCGTTCAATCAAAAAGACTGGCGTGCAGAAAATGAACTTACCGACGATTCTCGCTGGAACGGTTATGTTGTTCCTCCAACAAGCAACGCAAACTACGGCTGGATTCTGCACATGGTAAGCAAACTGAGCCAAAATGGTGTTGCAGGATTTTTGCTTGCCAACGGTGCGTTAAGCGGCGAAGGGCAGGAGCTGGAAATCAGAAAGCGACTTGTAGAAAATAATCTTGTTGAGGCAATCGTGATTCTTCCAAGAAATCTCTTTTATACAACAGATATTTCCGTAACGCTGTGGATTCTGAATAAAAATAAAAAAGCGCGGACGGTTCAACAGAACGGAAAAATCAAAAACTACAGAAACCGTGAGGATGAAGTTCTTTTTATGGACTTGCGACAGATGGGCTCTCCATTTGAAAAGAAATACATCGAGCTTACACAAGATGACCGCGACAAAGTAACCTCTACTTTTCATGCCTGGCAGCAGTTAGACAAAGACAAAACTTATAAAAATATCCCCGAATTCTGCTACAGCGCAACAAAAAAAGAAATCGCAGAAAAAGGCTACAACCTTGTTCCAAGCCGCTACATTGAATTTATAAACCGAGATGAAACTCTGGATTTTGACACAACAATGAAAAGTTTACAGACAGAACTTGCAGACTTGCTCAAGCAGGAAGAAGAAAGCAAAGTTGCCTTGCTCAATGTGTTCAAAAATTTGGGCTACGAGATTAAGCTGGAGAGAAGAAATAGATGAGTGAAAAGATTTCAATTCGATTTTTTAATGATAGAGAAGTTCGAGCAGTTTGGGATGAGGAAAATTCCAAATGGTGGTTCAGCGTTCTTGATATAATTGGCGTATTGAATGAGCAGGATAATTACGAAAAGAATCGAAACTACTGGAAATACTTAAAGGCAAAACTAAAGAAAGAAAATAATCAACTGGGTAGTGTTACTACCCAGTTCAAACTTACTGCACCAGATGGAAAAAAACGCTTTTCAAATGTAATGGACTACAATCAGGTAATTGAGCTTGCAAAAAATTTCCCTAACAATAAGTCAGCTCCTTTTATTCAATGGTTCTCATATTCAGATGAAACAATTGACAGCAAAAGCAAAACAAAGGCTTACGCCCTTTTTGAAAGTTCTCTTTTGGAAAATATAGAAGTTGGAACGATAAACGGACTTAAACAGATTCATGCTTACCTTTTTGGCGGACTTTATGACTTTGCAGGAAAAATCCGAACGGTGAATATTTCGAAGGGCGGATTCAAATTTGCTGCGGCTGAGTTTTTGCCAGAAACTTTAGATTCAATTGAAAAAATGCCAGAATCAACATTTGAGCAGATTGCAGAAAAATATGTGGAAATGAACATTGCCCATCCATTCCGTGAAGGAAACGGCAGAACAACAAGAATCTGGCTGGATTTGATTTTAAAGCGCAGCCTAAAAAAATGCGTTGACTGGAGTCAGATAAACAAAAAAGAATATCTTGAGGCAATGGAACAAAGCGTCTGCGACCCTTCAAAAATCAAGTTTCTTTTGAAAAATGCCCTGGTCGATAAAATCAATGATCGCGAAATGTTCATGAAAGGCATTGACTATTCGTATTATTATGAAGAGGCGGAGTGATGAGTAAACTGAAAAAGCTGGGTGATTATATACGGCAAGTTGATATTCGCAATAGAGATTTATCTGTAAATAGATTGTTAGGATTGAGTATTAACAAATGCTTTATTGAGTCAATTGCAAATACAATCGGAACTGATTTCAAATCGTATAAAGTAGTAAAGAAAGGACAGTTTGCCTATGGTCCAGTTACTTCCAGAAATGGGGAAAAAATTACGATCGCACTTCTTGAAGAACCTGAATGCATTATTTCAAGTTCATATTCAGTTTTTGAAATTATAGATGATTCAAAACTTTTGCCGGAATATCTGATGTTGTGGTTCCTCCGTCCAGAGTTCGACCGTTATGCCCGCTACAAATCACACGGAAGCGTCCGGGAAATATTTGACTGGGAAGAAATGTGCCGTGTTGAACTCCCAGTTCCTTCACTTGAAGAACAACAAAAAATCGTAGATGCCTACAACGCAATAGAAAACCGCATCAAGATTAAGCAGAAAATAAATGAGAAACTGGAAGAAACGGCACAATGTTTATTTGAGGAAATGACGAAAGATAAGGAAAAAAATACAGCATTTGAAGATATTGCAACAATAAATTCCGGAAAAAGGCCTGAAAATCTGCAAGAAGGAAGTTTTCCCCTTGTTGGAGCTGGCAGCGTTATGGGATATATCAGTTCATATAATTATGATGATAAAACATTAGTTATCGGGCGTGTAGGAACTCACGGAAAAGTCCAAAGATTTAATTGTAAATGTTGGTGCTCTGATAACACTTTAACTATAAAAAGTAATTTTTACGAATATTCATATTTCATACTGAAAAATATTGATTATGGATTACTGAATAGAGGTTCTACCCAACCTTTGATAGCTCAGACAGATATTAAAAATATTCCAATTTTCTTTGAAGAAACTGAAGTCAAGAATTTTGAAAAATCTGCTGCAAAATTGATGAATGTCTATGATTTAAATAGAATAGAACTTGAAAAACTTGCTCAACTAAAACAGCTGATTGTTTCGCAGATTGCAAAGCAGGAGAAAGATAATTTTTAATAAGAAATCAATAAAAATCATAATAATTTTCGATTATAATCAATAAATATTATGATTTTTGTTGATTAGGCTGGTTGATTGTCGTATAATCTTTGATATGAAAGAAATCAAGCGTGATTTGCAGAAAGTTCTTGAGGGGAAAATAGGGAGCGGCAAGGTTTTAATTCTGATTGGTCCACGGCAGGTTGGAAAAACTACTTTGTTAAGAAAAATCCTTTCTGAAAATTTTGAAAACAATTCCGTTCAGTATTGGAATTGTGACGAAGTGGAAGTTAGAAAGATTTTATCAGAAGAATCTTCCGCTAGGTTCAAGTTACTTATAGGAAATTCAAAATTCATTGTTATTGACGAAGCTCAGCGTGTTCAAAATATTGGGCTTAAGCTTAAAATCCTGCATGATAACTTTCCGGAAGTTCAAATTGCTGTAACCGGTTCTTCTGCACTTGATTTGTCAAATACCATAAATGAGCCTTTGACCGGGCGAAAGTTTGAATATAATCTTTTTCCTTTTTCGACAAATGAACTTGTTTTAAATTCAAATATGCTTGATGAAATGAAACGGCTTGAAAATAGACTCGTCTATGGTTTTTATCCTGATGTTGTAAATAATCCCGGTGAAGAAAAAGAAATTCTTTCTAATATTGTTTCAAGCTATCTTTATAAGGATGTTTTTGAATTTCAAGATATTAGGAAGCCGGCTGTAATTGAAAAACTGGTTCAAGCCCTTGCTTTGCAAGTTGGAAGTGAAGTTTCATTCAATGAGCTTGGAAATCTTTTAGGAATTGACACTCTTACTGTTCAAAAATATGTGGATTTGCTTGAAAAAGCTTATGTTGTTTTTCATCTTCATTCATACAGCCGTAATGTTCGAAATGAGCTAAAAAAAAGCATAAAGATTTATTTTTATGATAACGGTGTTAGAAATGCTGTTATCTCAAATTTTTCTCCCTGCGATTTGCGTTCTGATATTGGCATGATTTGGGAAAATTTTTTGATAAGTGAACGTGTAAAAAATAACGCTTTTCATAACAGAAAAGCAAAATACTATTTTTGGCGTACAACACAAAAACAGGAAATTGACTTTATAGAAGAAATTGACGGAAAATTTTCTGCTTATGAGTTTAAGTACAATTCTAAAAAGGCAAATGTAAAATGCCCGTTGACATTCTCAAATAGTTATCCTGAAATTCCTTTTTCTGTAGTTACAAAAGACAATTATCTTGAATTTATTTCGGAGGTCTGAATATGCAATTCACCGAGCACGCACTGGAACTTTCCATTATTGAACTGTTCGAAAATGCGGGGTATGCACACCTTACCGGCAGCGAAATCCACCACGACAAAACGGAAGTGCTTTTGACTGATGTTCTTAGAAACTTTCTTTTGTTCCGATATTCAGACCAAAATATTACTCAAAGCGAAATCTCAGCAGCTGTGAGCAAAATCAAAAATGTCTCTTCAGATTTGTACGATGAAAACAAGCGGATTCTTGATTTTATCTGCAATGGCTTTACAATCCGCCGCGATGATTCTGACCAAAAAGACCTTTTTATTAATCTGATTGATTTTGAGAATCCTGAAAACAATATTTTTCAGATTGTGAATCAGCTTGAAGTGCAGGGCAGGGAACAGCTTCGTATTCCGGACGGCATTGTTTATGTGAACGGAATTCCGCTTGTTGTTATGGAGTTCAAGTCTGCAATTAGGGAAAACACTACGATTGAGGATGCCTACAAGCAACTTGCCGTGCGCTACCGCCGTGATATTCCAGAACTTTTTAAGTACAACGCTTTTGTAGTGATTTCCGACGGCGCAAATTCCAAGATGGGCTCAATTTTTTCGCCTTATGAATATTTTTATGCCTGGCGCAAAGTTGAAAGCGCAGACAAGGAAGTTGACGGAATAAGTTCTTTATTAACGATGGTTAACGGATGTTTCAGGTCGGAACGGCTTCTTGCAGTCATAAAAGATTTTTTGTATTTTCCGGATTCAAGCGACAATGGGTTAAAAATCGTCTGCCGTTATCCGCAGTTCTTTGCGGCAACAAAACTTTTTGAAAGCATAAAATCTTCCATAAAACCAAATGGCAATGGCAAGGGCGGAATTTATTTTGGCGCGACAGGCTGCGGCAAAAGTTATACTATGGTTTTCTTGAGCCGTCTTTTGATGAAATCGACTTCGCTAAAAAGTCCGACTATCATTGTTATTACCGACAGAACTGATTTGGATGACCAGCTTGGAAAACTTTTCCTTAAATCAAAGAATTATATCGGCGACCAAAATATTGAAACAATAGAAAGCCGTTCCATTCTTTGCGAAAAACTTCGTGACCGCCAGAGTGGCGGCGTTTATCTTACAACGATTCAAAAATTCTGTGAGAATACAAAACTTCTTTCTGAACGTTCAAACATTATCTGCATAAGCGATGAAGCCCACCGTTCACAAAACAATCTTGATGAGAAACTTGTGGTAAATGATGAAAAGGGTATTGTCGAGCACAAATTCGGTTTTGCAAAATATCTGCACGATTCTTTTCCGAATGCAACTTATGTTGGTTTTACAGGAACTCCGATTGATGAAATGGAAAAAGTTTTTGGCGAAATTGTAGACACTTACACGATGAAAGAATCTGTTGCCGATGGAATAACCGTGAATCTTGTTTATGAAGGCCGGGCAGCAAAAGTTTTTCTTGACCATAAAAAAATTCTTGAAATTGAAAATTATTATGCGCAGTGTGAAGAAGACGGTGCAAATGAAAATCAGATTGAGCAGAGCAAAAAGGCTGTTACGAATCTTGAGGCGATTTTGCGCGACCCTGATGTTATCAAAGCCGTTGCTGAGGATTTTATAAATCATTATGAAACCCGCGTTCGTGAAGGTGCCACTGTCCTTGGAAAGGCAATGTTTGTCTGTTCTTCCCGCGAAGTTGCTTTTGGTTTATGGGAAGAAATTATTCGACTGCGTCCGCAATGGAATGAAAAAAGACTTTGCTCAGATGATGCGCTCGTCTCTGAAAAAGAAAAAAAGGAATTAAAACCAATCGAAAAAGTTAAAATGGTGATGACCGAGAACAAGGCGAAAGACACAAAAGGTCTTTTTGAGCTCCTTGGAAATCACGAATACCGCAAGGAGCTTGACCGCCAGTTCAAAAATGAAAAATCTAATTTTAAGATTGCAATTGTCTGCGATATGTGGCTTACAGGTTTTGATGTTCCTTCTCTTGATACTATCTATATTTTTAAACCGATTCAAAAACATACATTGATTCAGACAATCAGCCGCGTAAACAGAACTTACAAAGGAAAAGAGAAAGGACTCGTTGTCGATTACATCGGAATCAAGAAGGCAATGAATGAAGCCTTGAAAAAATATACTGACGGCGAACAGGAAGAATTTGAAGACTCTGAAAAAGCTGTTGTAATTGTGAAAGACCAATTGAGCGTTGTTAATGCAATGTTCAACAAGTTTGACGCGGCGTTGTATTATAATGGAACTCCGTTTCAGCAGCTTGAAACCTTGAACAAGGCTGTTGAGTATGTTCAGTTTAACGAAGAGTTGGAAAAACGTTTTATGGAAGCTGCGCGCAAAATGAAAAAGGCGTTTAATCTTTGCTCTACAAGCGAATCATTTTCCGATGATGAGAAAAATCAGATTAATTTTTATATTGCAGTCCGTGCGATTCTTTTTAAACTTACAAAAGGCGATGCCCCTGATATTGCCATGATGAATAGCCAGGTTTCAAAACTGATTCAGGAAGCGATAAAATCTGACGGTGTGGAGGAACTTTTTCAGGTCGGAAGAAATGTAAACTTTGATTTATTCAGTTCTGAATATCTTGAAAAAATTAACAGGCTTCCGCTTCCAAATACAAAAATAAAAATACTTGAGCAACTTTTAAGGCAGGCAATCGGTGAATATAAGAAAACGAACAAAATAAAGGCGATGGAATTTTCTGAACGCTTGAACAGTCTGATTATTGCTTATAACAATCGTTTCAATGACGAAGATTTTGCAAGCAAGGTTCTTGATAATGTTGCAGAACAATTGAATCAGCTTTTTGCCGATATGATGGAAGATAAAAAATCCTTTGAGGCTATGGGAATTGATTTTGAGGAAAAAGCGTTTTACGACATTCTTGTAAGTTGTGCCAAACGCTTTAATTTTGAGAATCAGTATCCAAAAGAAAAAATGATTGTGCTTGCAAAAAAAGTTAAGATTCTTGTCGCCCAAAATGTAAAATATACTGACTGGAATCAGCGGCTAGATGTAAAGGCTGAAATGAAGGCAGATTTACGGATTCTGCTTGATGAAAACGGCTATCCTCCAGTTCCTCGCGAAGAAGTCTTTAAGGAAGTTTTTGACCAGGCAGAAAATTTTAAGAAATATGAGGAATGATTAAGCAAAAATTCCCCGGCAACTCCGGCCGCAAACTCGGTTTCTGCAAACCGGTAGCATGCGGCCAGAGTTAATGCAAAGGAAATCCGCCAGCTGTAGCTGGCGGTCTGGCAAAGTTTGACAGTTCCGGGAATGAAAACAAAAAGAAAGAGGCATATAATCACAGTGTGAACCGATCAAAGCAACA
>CAVKBG010000017.1:0-42473 GCA_963654755.1 Desulfovibrionaceae bacterium | reverse complement strand
TCAAGCATCAGATCGATTGCATCCTTTTCTTTTTTGTTTCTTTTGGCTGTCATATGCTCCTCCTAGAGTATCATATCTTCAGCCATTTACACAGAAAATTTTACAAGGTCGGAAATCTCTCTCCGATTGTTTCTTTAAATAGCTTGAAATTCGAGTTTTAGAAAACTTTACTTCACTTTTTCGTAATGTGTCCACATACGGATTATTTTTACTGTTCCTTCGTATTTCACATTGCCAACTGTAACTTCCTCGTTAAAAATTTCATAGACCAATCTATGCTGAATATTAATTCGTCTTGAATACAGTCCTGATAAATTTCCAACAAGTTCTTCGTAAGGCGGCTCAAGCGGATTTTTCCGTAAAATTTCGATTAAAGATTTTGCCTTGACATCAAGCTTTGCTGATTTTAAGTTTTTTATATCCTTTGCTGCTTGTTTGTCATATTTTATGAGATACATTGCTACCACTCAACTTCATTTTCAGAAAGACAATCTTCCAAGGGAGCGTTTTTTCCATTTATCAATGACTCTGCCATTCCCGGAATCGAATTCAAGTACATTGTTTCTTGAATCGCATTCCAGTCGTCTTCACCTATAAGAACTGCATTTTTTCCTTTTGAATTTGTAAGAGTTAAAGGCTGTGAATTATCATTAACAAACGCCATTATTTTAAATAGATTTGCCCTTGCTTTTGTCGCTGTAATTGCATTCATACGAACCTCCATTCATGTACATTATAGCGTACATTGCAATAAAAAACAAACTCCTTTTCTCTTTTACTCTGAATTTTAATCTTCCCTTCCCCCTAAAATCGAAACGTTTTTATATATGCCCTTGATTACATTTGAAATATTATATAATATATGTATATAGCAAAGGAGCGAAAACAATGCGTGTATATGCGTTATTTTCTATCCAGCAACTGTTGTTTTATATCAAATTGTTTTTATAATAAGGAGACATGAAATGTCACTGAAAAAGTCTTATTCCAAAGACAAGAAAACTTGTAACGTAACTTTTTCTGTTTCTCAGGAAGCAGCACACGGCGCAGAAAAAGTTTCAATCGCAGGAGACTTTAACAGCTGGAGCAGCACAGAAACTCCGTTGAAAAAAGGCAAAGACGGTTCTTTCTCTGTAAAAATTCCTCTTGAAGCCGGAAAAGAATATCAGTTCCGCTATCTTCTTGACGGAAAACACTGGGAAAATGACTGGGCGGCAGACAAGTACATTCCTGCTCCATTCTCCCACACAGACAATTCTGTTGTAATCTGCTAAGCTAGCTTAAAATCTTTTACTTTATACAAGCTGTCCAACTGAAGAAAACTTCAAAGGGCAGCTTTTTTTATAAAATTTAAGAAAAAATACACGCAAAAAGTGGAAATTCCGAAACAACTCATTATAATGTATAAAAGGAGACGTGCATGGACTTAAAAGGAATCTATACAGCAGATGCCCGCCGCTATGATGACTTCCAAGCTTTATACAATCGATGCGGAAAAAGCGGAATTTTCTTGCCCAAAGTAAGCCTAGGATTTTGGCACAACTTCGGCGGAAACGATTCTTATGAACGCAGCCGGAAAATCACACATTTTGCGTTTGAGCACGGAATAAATCACTTTGACCTTGCGAACAATTACGGTCCTCCTTATGGCAGCGCAGAAGAAACAATGGGCAAGCTTATAAAAGATGACTTCCGTCCTTACCGCGACGAGCTTTTTATTTCAACAAAAGCCGGCTACGACATGTGGGAAGGACCTTATGGTAACTGGGGTTCGCGCAAGTATCTTATAGCAAGCCTTGACCAAAGCCTAAAGCGCATGAATCTTAACTATGTAGATTTATTTTACAGCCACCGCTATGATCCGAACACGCCTTTGGAAGAAACTTTGCAGGCAATGGTGGATATTGTAAAGCAAGGAAAAGCCCTTTATCTGGGCTTAAGCCGCTGGCCGCTTGAAGCGTTGAAATTCGCCGACAAATATCTTCGTGAACGGGATGTTCCGCTTCTTATTTATCAGGGCAGACTGAATCTTCTTGACCGTTCACCGCAAGAGGAAGGCATTCTTGACTACTGCGCCGAGCACGGAATCGGATTCATTTCATTTTCTCCATTGGCGCAAGGCTTGCTTACAGACCGATACCTTAATGGAATTCCTTCTGACAGCAGAATGGCAAAGGAGCATTTTCTTAAAAGCAAGGACTTGACTCCAGAACTTTTAGAAAAACTAAAGGTCTGGAATACACAAGCTGGCAGACGCAACGAAACTCTTGCAGAAATGGCATTGTCTTGGATTCTTAACCAGAAAGGCGTAACAAGCGTGCTGGTTGGCGCAAGTTCCGCAGAGCAGCTTGAAAAAAACATGAAATGTGTTCACGCTGAACCATTCAGCAGTGAAGTATAGAAATTAATTCTAGGAGAATTTTATGAACATTAGGAAATTTTCATTTGCATTTTTGCCGGCACTGATTTTTGCCCTTGCATCTTGCATGAACGTGAATAATTCTAGCGGCAAAGATGGCGCAATCCGCATAACTGTTCCAGGAGGAGAGCGCGGACTTTATACTTTTTCCAAGGACAACGCCACGTCTTACAAAGTAAGCATAATTCTTGACGGAGAAGTTATCGACTCGCAAACCGCAGATTCCACGGGGGGGGTATTTACATTTGATGAACTTGAACCTGCCACATACACAGTAAAAGCCGAAGCATTTGATTCAGACGGAATACGCATAGGAAGCGGAAGTGTAGATGTAAAAGTCGTAGCCGGCGAAACCGCAGAAAAAACAATTTTGATGATACTTACAAACGGCGGCGAAATATACGAAACAAATTATCTTTTATTCTATTATAACAGCAACACAAACAAATATTATTACGCAGATTCAACCTCTGAGATAAATGACCAAATTATAACTGGAAGCAATTCAGTTATTGCAGGATATACAGAAGACAAAGACGGAGCTGTTTATCAATACCATAAGAGCAATAATACTGCCGACGGCGGAGGTATGACAGCCTCTGATTACACTAACATTCATAAAACTAATGGTGATCAAACTTATTTTAAAATAACATACCAAGACGATACGCCTGTAATAGACCCTTTTTATTATGATGAAACAACAGACACTTTGTGGATAGGTCATTATGCAACCACAGATAATACCTTAAAATTCCTTAAAATAGAAAATCCATCAACTGAATTTTTTAAGATTGAAAACAATCCTACATTTGCAACTTCCACAGGATTTTCTGTTTCCGGGGCAACTTATACAGCCTTTGCAATTCAGGGCAGCGACATTTACATTTCATACACAAACAGCGGCACATCTTATCTTCAGCGTGGAACAATCACGGGCAGCAATGATTCAGGCTTTTCAATCGCAGCAAAAGGAACTGCACAGTCCACAGAACAAATGGATGTTGCAGGCACAATCAACGACATAGCCATTTTGTATGACGGTTATGTTTATGCGCTGGTTTCAGACAGAGAAAAACTTGACGGCTCTGCAATAAATGATGGCGACACTGTAAAAAGCCGTGGAGCAATTTTAAAGATTTCAGGAACAGATTCAGGATTTGAAGTAGAAGACATCTTGGGCTGGACAAATACAAATTCCACAAGAGAAATCAAATCAAAATTAAATGACGACAGCAGCAACCTATACAACGGAGCAAGCACAAGCGAACGAATAGATTCAATAAATGCATATATTCCTGCACTTTCAGAAAGCTCAAAGAAATTTTATGGCGCAGAACGTTTTGTTGCTATAAAACCAAAAGAACTTGCAATTGCGGACTGCGGCGCAAATATAATACTTCCAGACTACAAAAACAAAAAGAACGGAAATATGTTCCAGCACGATAGAGTTGTTACAGTAAATCTTTATGATTTTGCAATAACCAATGTTACAGAACTAAGCAACCTAGATTTTAACAGTCTCTCTATAAGCGGAGTTATTTCATATATAAATGGCTTTACTTCATCTTATTCTTCAGATGAAGAATAAATAAAATTTCATTATGATGATTACAAGCACACGGCAGACCTACTGCCGTATGCTTGTCAGAACCCCTTGCAAAAAATCTGCTAATCTTATTGCATGGTTGCCATTTTATGAACAAAGGGCAATGTCTCAAAAGTTTTGTTTTCAAGCATACTTATTAATCTGCAGGCAGATCCTGTGGGATGGTTTGTTCCTCTTTCCCAAGATTCAACAGTTTTTGTTGAAACACCCATATAATTTGCAAAAAATGCCTGTGTCATGCCAACTGAAGTCCGAATCTGTTTAATCTGAACATTGTCATATTTTTTTACTGGCTGAATTTCATAAACAGTCTTTCTGCCCTTTAATTTGCCTTGTTCAATGGCAACAGCTTCATTTAGTCCTGTGATCAAGTCATTAAAAAAACTACTCATGTTTTTCCTCCAAATTCTTAGCAGCTTCAGCCTTCAAAATAGCAATGACCTTCCTTACTGCATTTTTTTCAGCATCAGTCAGATTAGGCTTCTCGTCTTTTGAAAACACTTGAATCAAATAGTCTTTTTCAAACGCCGCAAAATCAACATAGCAAACGCGCGCACTTCCACTTTTGCCTTTTCCTTTAAATGCAAACCTTAGCTTTCTTAAGCCTCCAGTCCCAACCATCATATCGCCAGCCTCTGGGTTTTCTACAAGAAACTGCTCTAATTCAGCTAAATCTTCATCATTGAAACCAAGCGAAAACCATTTTTTAGTAAATGACGGTGTTTCAATAAATTCTCTTTTCATTTATTGATTCTAATATATCCTATAAAATAGGGTATGTCAAACCACAGATTGCCGTATCAAGTACGGCAATGACAGTTTGTTTCTACAACATTTGTTTTTCAGCATGACAGCTTCAGCATTCTTATTGGTGCAGAATTTTGTACATTGGAGTTTGGCCGGGGCAAAGTTCCAGAATGTTTTTTTCGCACGCAAGGACTTCGGAAGGTTCGTGGGTTACGTGCAGGAGCGTTGTTGTTCCTGTTTCCGCAACAGTTTCAAGCAAGTCCAGAATTTTTCCGCGGTAGTTTTCATCTAGTCCGTGGCAAGGCTCGTCCAAAATAAGAACACGCGGCGACTTTACTGCGGCTCTAAGAATCAGAATTGCGCGCTGTTCTCCGTAGCTTAAAGAGCCAAACGATTCTTTTTCGCGTCCGGCAAATCCTGCAAGCTTAAGCCAAGCCTTCGACATCGCAAGCTCAAAATCCGTGGCAGGCTCGTAAAGACCAATGCTGTCCTTGAATCCGCTTACAATCACGCTCTGCAAATCAGTTCCGCCAACCATCCTGTATTCCACATGAAGCCTGTAGCTTACAATTCCAAGGTGCTTTTTTATGTCCCAGATTGATTCGCCTGAACCGCGCCGGTTTCCAAACAAGTAGACTTTTTCGCGGAACACTTGCATATTGTCGCCCGTTATAAGCTCCATGATTGTGGTTTTTCCAGAGCCGTTCGGTCCTCTTACAAGAAAATGCTCGCCTTTTTTTACTTCCCAGTTTAAGTTTACAAGAACTTTATGGTCGTCCCAGCCCACATTCACATCCTCGAATTTTATAAGGCTTTCCGGCACTGCAGAAAATTCTTCTGTTTCCAAGGCGGCATTGCTTTCACTGCGGATTCTTTTTAGCTCGCAGAGGAATTCCTGCCTTTCTTTTTCACGTGCGGATTTTCTTTCTGCATTTTTGGCTTTAAGAAGACTTTCGTATTCGGCACGGCTTGCGCAGAAGGAAATTTTTTTGTCTGAAAACTCAAGCACACGGTTTATCTTTTCCGGAATTTCATTGAAGCGTTCCATGCACAAAATTATGCGCGGAAAATCTGTTCCGGAATTTTCAGTCTGACGCTTTAGAATCATGTTGAAAAATTCCATTAGAATCGAACGCGACTCAGCATCCAGCCCCGCAAAAGGATCGCTCAAGACAAGCAGCTTGGCTCCAGACAAAAGTGAGCGGCACAAAAGCGTGCGCCTTATTTCCCCGGTAGACATAAAGCGAAGTCCTCGGTCAAGAATTTTTTCCACGCCGCAAAGCTTTACCTGCGGAAATGTTTCAAGCTTGTACGCATCCTTTGCAAGAGGCTCCGATTTCTTTTTTGGCCCGCCAATCACTTCATAAATATATTCACGCCCGGTTCTTCCTATGTCGATTTTGTCCAAATATTCGCTTTCGTCCCGCTCGCGTTCTTCTTCTATTAATTTTGCGGCTTCTTCAAGTGAAACTACAGCCGTGCTTTTTGCAAATTCAGAATAAAATGAGCCGTCCTGTTCCGGGTAGAATTCCAAAGAGCCAGACAACGCTTTTATAAAATCAGCCTTTCCGCCGCCGTTCGGTCCTGTAACAAGCCAACCTTCGCCCTCTTTCATTGTCCAGTCAATCCGCGGAATCAAAACAGAACCACCCTTCCTTATCTGGCATTTATCAATGCGAATCAAATCTTTTTCCATAAATATTCTCCAAATCTATAAACTATGCCTGCGAATGCAATATTTCATTTACTGCAATGCGGATTTTTCTTGCGCTTTCACTTCCTGTGATTTTCGCCTTTTGAATAAATCCGATGTCATAAAATCCCAGCGCGTTTCCTGCGTTGTGCGACACAAAGCCTTCCTTGTACGGTCCGTTTTCAAGAACGATTTTCGGAACAAGTCCTATTCCAAGTCCAAGAGCAGCAAGTGCCATTACAGCTTCGTTTCCTTCTGTTTCCGCGGCAACTTCCGGGTGAACATTGCGGCTTTTTATCCAGGAATCGAATCTTTTGCGAGCAAGTCCGGCTTTGGGCAAAATCAAAGGCACTGTGGAAACTATATCCTGCGGACTTCCCTGCACGTCAACAAAAGGACCGTTCAATGCGGCGGCAAAAACAAGAGGACTTCGGCATACGGAAATGCAGTCAAAAAAAGCAGACTTCTCATCAGGAATCGCCGCAACCGCAAGTTCTGCCCGACCTTCCCTTACCGCATTCACAGCTCCAGCAGGATCTCCAGTTTCTATGGAAAGATGAATCGCCGGATATTTTGCAGAAAGTTTTTTTATAAACGGAGGCATTATTGTGTAGCACGCCGTAACGCTCGCATAAACATGAAGAGTTCCGCACACGCTGTCCTTTATCTGCGAAAATTCATTTACAAGATTTTCTTTTTCTTCCAGGCACTTTGAAGCAAAGCCAAGAAATTTTCTGCCCTTTTCCGTAAGAAAAATATCCTTGCTTCTTCTGTCAAAAAGTTCCGCGCCAGTTTCTTCTTCCAGCCTTGAAATAAGCCGGCTCAATGCGGAAGGACTCAAATTGATTTCGTTTGCGGCACGAGCAAAATGCAGATTTTTTGCCACGGAAATAAAAGCCTTAAGCTCAAAAAAATCCATGTATTTACTATAAAAATTTTTCGTTTTTTAGTCGATAATCAAGAAGATAAATTTACACTTTTAACACTTGGGGGATTTATGAAAAAAACCGCTTTTTTCGCTATTGCTGTCCTTGCAGCCTTTTCTGCTTTTGCCGACAACTTTTCAATTGGATTCGCTCCAGCCGGAAATGTTTCTTCTTACACAAAGACAAATTATTCTGTAACTTCTAAGTTCGGCGAATATTTCCGCTCTGTTTCAGAAAAAGAAGTTCACAAATTCAGCAACGGACTTGAAACCGAATATTCACTTTTGAACGCAAAAGACGAGCTTATAACAAAAACAACATACACTTACGACGCAAAAAAAATTGCAAGCCTCACATATTCAGACATTGCAAATTCCGCGGAACTCAAAACTGAATATGAATACGGAATTGACTCAAAAATCAAGTCATACACAGTTACAGAAACTGATTCCGGCAATCTTAGTTCAAAAACAATTTATAAATATGAAGGCAAAAAAGTTACAGAAAATCACTACGACAAAGACGGAAAACTCTATCTGCGTGTAATTCAGACTTTGAACGAAGACGGAATTCCTGCTCAGGAAACTGAATACAACGGAGACGGAACTTTCAGCCTTTCAAGAAGCTATTCATTTACAGAATCAAAAAAAATCGCCGCGATAGAAACTTTTGACGAAGAAGGAAACTGCACAAACAAAGTTGCTTTCCGCTACGACGCAAATGATTTCCTTACAGAAATTCAGGTTTACGAAAACGGAAAAATCAAAGAACGCCGCATTTACAAAAATGACGCTTTGGGAAATCCTGTAAGAATAAGCTACTACGATGTCGCAGAAAAATTCGGAACAACAGTAAACGAACTTTCCCGCATAGAAGACTTTTCTTACAGCTACTAAAACTGATTTCATTCTTTGACAGAAAAGATATTTCAATGTCATTCTAGGTCTAACAATATGTCATACTCCGGCTTGACCGGAGTATCTTGTTTTCAGAGATTATCGGGTCAAGCCCGATAATGACCAGTTAATTCCTATTTCCAAATAGCCATAGACTTTTGAAGCAACCTCAGTTATTATTATATCCTATGAATAAGCATTTTTTGGCGCATTTGGAACAAATTGAATCTTCTATAAAAAATTTTCTTCCGCTTGAAGCAAACAGTGAATGGAAAAAACTTTCATTTGGAAACGAAAATATAGATTCCAAGCACATTTTTCCGCTTATAGAAACAACACGCTCTTTAGTAGATCTTGGCGGAAAAAGATGGCGGCCGCTGCTTTTGGTTTTATGCGCACGTGCTTGTTCCAAAGACAAAGAAAAATCCCAGGAAGCGGCATATTTGCTTGCTCCTCTTGTTGAATTCGTGCATACAGCAAGCCTCATCCATGACGACATTGAAGACAGTTCTCCTGTTCGCCGCGGAAAACCAGCCGCATACATAACTTACGGAATCGACACGGCAATAAACGCAGGTTCATGGCTATATTTTGAAGCTCCGCTCTGCATAGAGAAATTAAATTGCTCTATAGAGCTTAAAAACAGACTTTACAGCAATTACCTTATGGAACTTAGGCGGCTTCATTTGGGCCAGGCAATGGACATAGCTTGGCACAGGGACAACACAAAAGTTCCTTCCGTGCAGGAATATCTTGAAATGGTAAAGGGCAAAACCGGAACTTTGGCTTCTCTTGCCGCAAAGACAGGAACACTTGCTTCCAACGCAGACGAAGAAACCGTAAAAAAAGCTGGAATTATCGCTTCCGAAATTGGAGCCGGATTCCAAATTATCGACGATGTTATAAATCTTACAACAGGAAATCCCGGCAAGAAGCGCGGAGATGACATCGTTGAAGGCAAAAAATCGCTTCCAGTCCTTACATTTTTTGAACAGAACAAGGAAAATCCCCAGAAAACTCAGGAGCTTAGCCAGTGCTTTATTCAGGCTGCAAAAGAAGGAATTGAAAGTCCGGATGTAGAAAAAGCAATCACACTTATGGAGCAGGATTCTTCTATTGAAATAGCAAAGAAAAAAGGAATCGAACTTATTTTTAACGGCGGAAACTCTTTTATTGAGCTTTTCGGAAAAGACAACGAGGATGCGCTTCTTATAAAAGAGCTTTTTGTTTCGATGATTCCAAAAGAACTTATGGGAGCAGAAAATAAAAATGCTTGAAAACAGCGAAAAACTAAATAATCAGGCGGTTCATCTTGCTTCAAAGGGCGAATACGAAGATGCGATTGCCTGTTTAAAGAGAGCTATAACTGTAGAAAACTCAAATTACCTTTTGTGGTTCAACTTGGGGCTTACTTACCATGACGCAGGAAACATTTCACTTGCAAAAGCCGCAATGGAGCACGCTTACAGAATAAATCCCTACGATGAAGACACATTGGACAGCCTTGCTTCATTTTGTGTTTCTGAAAAAACATTTGATGAAGCGATTTTGTACTGCGCAAAAGGCCTTGAACTTAATCCAGTGAATCCGCATTACTGGAACACAAGCGGTGTCATAAGATTTCAGCAGGGAAATTATTTGGAAGCCGCAGAGTTTTTTGAGCACGCAGTTTCTCTTAGTCCGCATTATTACGATGCTCTGTTCAACTTGCGCGACACTTACCAAGAACTGAACAACAAAGCCGGTGTCCAGGAATGCAACAGGATGCTTGAATCAATAAAAAAAGCTGAATAAAATCCGCCAAGAAGGAAAGCATGACCGAAAAAGCTCTTATAATGTCAATAAATGAAAACAAAATTCTTGCCGCAAGATTTGAAAAAGAAGAATGCGCAAGCTGCTCAGCCGGATGCGCCAAACGAAACCACGCATTTGAAGTTGCAAATCCGCAGAACATGGAAATTTCAAGCGGTTCTATTGTAATCATCGGGGCAAACAAAAAAGTGCAGGCAATTCAAGGAATCGTTTCGCTTTTTATTCCGTTTTTGTGCGCAATCGTAGGATATTTTTCAGCCTCGCCTATAATGAGTTTTTTCGGCAAATCGATTTCAAGCGACGGAAAAGCTGTGTTCGTGCTTTTGTTTCTTCTTTTGTCTTCTGCGCTAGTTTTTGCAGTTACGCGGAAAGTTCCAATTCCCGGAAAACCTGAAATAATCGAAGTTCTGTAAAATCAAAATGCACAAAGCCGTCTTTTTTCTTTTGCTCCTTGCATTTTCCTCCTGTTCCTTAAAATACGACGAAAATCCCAGCGGAACAGATTCTTCCCCGGAACTTGAATTTAAAGACGCGGACTACAAAAAATATGAAGACAAAAAACTTTCAACGCAAATTCAGGCGCAGCTTCTTGAGCAGTACAAGGACAGTTCAGCCTACGCAAAAAACGCTAGATTTAAAACTTGGAATTCAGATGGCGACCTTTTAACTGAAGGATATTGCGCTTTGCTTGGAATCAACAGCGACACAAAAATCTACACGCTTTTCAACGAAATTTTTATAAACAACATCGAGCAGAATTTCAAAATAAATGCGGAAAGTTTAAAATGGAATTCAGAAACAAAGCAAATGGTTTCCACAAAGGACGGAAACGTAAAGCTCACCAGAAGCGATATTGAAATTCAGGGAAGCGGATTTTCTGCAAGCGGAACTTCCAAAAGCTTTGAGTTTGCAAATCCCGTAACAGGAACAATTACAACGGACGACAACGAATCAAACGGAGAGGATTTCAGTGAAGAGTAAAAAATTTATTTTGTTCTATATATTGCTGATTTTTTCTATTGCGGCAAACGCGGAGCAGATAACGTTCAGCGCAGATTCAATGACGGGAACAGCCGGAAGCAAAAACAGCACGACAATTCTAAAAGGCAACGCAAAAGTAAAAACAGAAAGCATGGAAATTTCCGCGGAAACAATAGAACTTTCTGGAAAAAATTTCAGGCGGATAACGGCAAGCGGAAATGTTGTAGGAAAAAACACAGAAAGCAAAATGGATTTTACCTGCGAAAGAATGAAATACGACCGGCAAACAAAAATCGCAGTTCTGGAGCAAAACGTTGAGCTTTCGGACACAGAAAACGGCGTAAACGCAAAAGCTGAACTTATTGAATACGACCAAAAAAAAGAAACCGCCATCATGCAGATTCAAGTAAATTTGACGCAAAAGAAAAATGTCTGTACTTCCGCCTACGCAATCTACAGCAAAAACGAACAGACTTTGGAAATGAGCGGAAATCCGAAAATTGTGCAGAACGGAGACACTTTCCGCGCGCAAGTAATTCTTCTTGATATGGAAACTCAGGAAATAACGCTAACAGGAAGAGTAAAAGGCTCTGTTTCCACCACGGAATCAAGCAAGCCGGAACAAAAAAATTCCGCCGAGCCAAAAACAGAAAGCAGCGAAAATGCGGAAGAAAAAGAAGAAATCCCGGAGGAGCAGAATGGAATCCCAGAATAAAGAAAAAAGCACACTAAGAGTTTCTTCATTATATAAATCATTCGGAAAAAAAAGCGTTGTAAAGGGCGTTGATTTTTCAATGCAGACCGGGGAAGTTCTGGGACTTTTGGGACCAAACGGAGCTGGAAAAACCACAACTTTTTATATGATTGTAGGATTTTACAAGCCAACGGCAGGCGATGTTTTCCTCGATGAAGAATGCATAACGCAGCTTCCAATGTACAAGAGAGCCAGAGCCGGAATTTCGTATCTTCCGCAGGAACCTTCAGTTTTTAGAAAACTTACAGTTGAAGAAAATATCTGGGCAATTCTTGAAACACGCAAGGACTTAACACGGATTGAAAAAAAGCGCGAACTTGACCAGCTTATTGAAGAATTCAACATCGGACGCATAAGAAAACAGCAGGCGTACACTTTATCCGGCGGAGAACGGCGCAGAACTGAAATAGCGCGCTCACTTGCAATAGAACCAAAGTTTCTGCTTTTGGACGAGCCTTTTGCCGGAATAGACCCGATTGCGGTTGCAGATATAAAAGGAATCATAAGACTGCTTGCAAAAAGAGGAATCGGTGTTCTTATAACAGACCACAATGTGCGCGACACTTTGGAAATAACTGACCGCGCCATAATAATTTCCACAGGAACAATTTTAGTTTCCGGCGGAAAGGAAGAAATCCTAAAGTCGCAGGAAGCCCGCGAAATCTACCTTGGAAAAGATTTTTCAATGTAAAAAAAGAGCCTAGATAATCTCCGGCACCACTGCAAACTGAATACCGTTGCTGCGTTCCCGCTCTGGCGGGGTTTTCCAGCTGCAATGTGCAGAGCATCTAGGCTCAAAATCGGAAAGAGGGGGATTCGAACCCCCGGTAACATTTCTGCTACGCACCCCTTCCAAGGGTGTACCTTAAACCACTCGGACATCTTTCCTAAAATGTCAACAAAAAAAGGATTCATTCTTGCTGAATCCTTATAAACTGAAATCTAAATATAATTGAGACTGACACGATTCGAACGTGCGACCCCCACCTCCGCAGGGTGGTGCTCTAATCCAGCTGAGCTACAATCTCATAAACAGACCTTTTCTCTGCTGCTAAATCAAGTGAAACCTGTTTAGTAGCGGAGGCGACAGGAGTCGAACCTGCCCGGCCCTTTAGGGAACCGACGGTTTAGCAAACCGTTGTATTAACCGCTCTACAACGCCTCCAATTCCCTAAAACTCTGTTTAGGACGGAGCGAGAGGGATTCGAACCCCCGGTACCTTTCGGCACGCCTGTTTTCAAGACAGGTACTTTCGACCACTCAGACATCGCTCCATGAATGTGAAAACATACTAGCAAAATTCACATCAGAATGTCAATAGGATTAATGCAGAAATTTGACTTTTAAAATGAAGTTTTCAGTTTATAGCCAAAGTTTCAAGGGCTGTCAAAAGGCTTACATTTTCTATGGGAACTTCGCTCGGAACTTTTAGCACACAAGGCGTGTAATTCACAATTCCTTTTATTCCGCAGTCAATAAGAAGATCCGTAAGCGGCTGGGCTTCATCGGAATCCACGGTAAGAATCGCATAGGAAATTTCTTCTTCACGGATAATTTTTTTCATTAAAGTCGTTGGATGAAGCGGAAACGATGAACTCAAAACCTCTGTCTTGTTTACGCTTGAATCAAATCCGGCTACGATTTTAAATGGCGAATCATAAAGTTCCGAAGTGTCCAGCAACGCCTGCCCCATTCTTCCAAGCCCCACAATGCAGCACCGAAGGCTTTCTTTTTTTTCACCGAACATTTTTTCAAGATGAGACTTCAGTTCTTCAACCTTGTAGCCATTCGTTGCGCCGCAGTTCAATTTTAAAGCCGAAATGTCACGGCGCACAACTGCGGAAGTCCAGCCGGTAAGCTCCTGAATTTTTTGCGAAGTTATATTTTTTTCTTTATATCCTGAAAGCAGCCGCTCCAAAAGAACAAGCCTGCGTTTCGTTGGCAAAGGAATATCTTTCATTTTTAAAATATTTTATCAATTTAATACATTTTTTGTAAATATTCGAATATATATTTTTGGAGGAAATTATGAGGAAAATTAATTTAAATAAGCGGTTTAAATTTTATGCGGTTTTGTGGATTTTATTTTTGCCATTTTTTGCCTGCTGCGATTCCGGCAACTCTGAAATAAAAATTGCAAACTGGAACGTCCAGACTTTTTTTGACGCAACCAACGACGGAACAGAGTATTCAGAGTTTATCAAAAGCAAAACTTGGGGCGAAGAAATGTACAAGGAGCGGCTCAAGCGGCTTTGTTCTGTCATAAAAAAACTTGACGCTGATATTTTTGTAATGGAAGAGCTTGAAAATTCAGATGTGCTTTTTGACATAAGCAATTTTCTTGCAGGCGAATGGAATCCGCGGAAAATATACAAATACGCTTGTTTTTCAAAAAGTGAAGGCGGCGCAATTGGCTGTGGAGTTCTTTCAAGAATTCCATTGCAAAAAATGAATTTGCATTCGCTCGACATAAAAAGCGAAAATGAAAAAATGCCGCGGACAAGACCTTTGTCAGAAATTGAAATAAAATTAAAAGAAAAAACTTTAAGCCTTTTTGTAAACCACTGGAAAAGCAAAAGCGGCGGAGAAGAAAAAACTGAAAAGTGGCGGAACCGTGAAGAAAGCGTTCTTGCATTTTTTATGAGCCGGGCATTAAACGAAGACAAGGCTGTTTTTGCAGTCGGAGATTTCAACCGGGACATAAACGATTTTTGCGTAAAAGAAAACGGAAACGTTCTGCTTAGAGCCTGGCACGGAAAACTTTTGGATGATGAAGGACTTTTGGTAAAATCGCCTTGGTTTGACGAAAATGAAAATTTAATAGAACCGGGAAGCTATTACTTTAGAGAAGAATGGTCGCGCATTGATAATATTTTTTATTCAGGGAAAATAGAAGTTGAAGAATTTTTTCCGGCGGCGGAAGGATTTTGGTGCAACGAAAATTCAATTCCGTACAAATATTCACTTTGGAACGGAAGAGGATACAGCGACCATCTTCCGCTTGTATGCAAAGTGCGGCTCTAAAATTAAACTTCCGAAGTTTTCTTTACAAGTTTTTCATGCATAATAAAAAGAAATGCAAGGGCAAGCAAAAGATAAAATGGATACAATGCGATTGTAGTTCTTGAGGCAATCATTCCAAATAAAGGCGGCATTAAAGTTGTGCCGGTGTAAGCGCTTGCCATCTGAACTCCGATTATTGCCTGCGACTTGTCCGCTCCAAAATGCGCTGGAGTAGAATGTATTATACATGGATAAATTGGCGCGCATCCAAGTCCGATTGTTACCAATCCTGCAACTGTGGAAATTTGTCCAAATGGCAAAATCACTGCGGCAATTCCTGCAAGCGCAAAAATCTGTCCAAGGCGAATCATCTGCGTGTCATTCATTTTCATTGTTAAAAAACCACTGATGGCACGGCCGGCTGTAATTCCAATGTAAAACATTCCTGCAAAAAAAGCGGCTTTTTCAGGAGAAACATTTTCATAAAGCGCAAGATAAGTTCCAGCCCAAAGCCCAGTTGTCTGCTCAAGCGTGCTATAGCAAAAGAATGCAATCATAACTTCCTTTGCGCCCGGAATTAAAAAAATTTTACGCAAGGAAAGAGGCTTTTCGTTTTTTTCAGATTCATGTAAATCAGCTTGGACTTTATTTTTTTTCCAAAGCGGAAGAGAAGCAACGAGAATTGCAGTAAGCGCAGTTTGAAAAATCGCAATGTATCTGTAGCCGGAATTCCATCCGTGCTGACCAGCCAACGCAAATCCCATTATAGAAGGACCAATCGCAGTTCCGACTCCCCACATACAATGAAGCCAGCTCATGTGGCGGCTTTTGTAATTAAGGGCGACATAATTGTTAAGGGCAGCATCCACACTTCCGCCTCCAAGTCCATAAGGAATTGCCCAAAGACAAAGCATCAAAAATGAACTGCTTATGGAAAATCCAAAAAGCGCAAGAGCTGTTGTTGCAACGCTTATCACCATGACTTTTCCGACGCCGGCTTTTTTTGTAAACCAGTCGCTCATCAGGCTTGAAAAAACAGTTCCTGCGGCAATTATCATTGCAATAATTCCGGCAAAAGAAATGTCCACGCCAAAATCTTTATACATTGAAGGCCATGCAGAACCAAGCAAAGGATCAGGAAGCCCCAAACTTATAAAAGCTACATAAATCACAGCAAGAAGAAGCGATGCCATACAAACCTCACTTAATTGCAATTTTTAGAAAAATTATAATACACAAAAATATTTTTTTCTTTAACAATTTTCCGCATTGATATAACAATCTTCCATAAAAAATATTTGACAGCAGCTTTTCTTATAATTAAAATTGTTCTGTTATGAATGTAATTGTAATCCAGCCGCCTTTAGTTCAGCTTAATTCTCCATACCCATCCGGAGCATATTTAAAATCCTTTTTTAATGGAAGCGGACACAATGCTGTATGGCTCGATTTAAGCGTGCGACTCGTGCATTCAATTTTTTCAAAAAACGGACTGAAAAAACTTTTTGAACTTTCAAAAGAAAACGCAATGAAGATTGCTTCCGCCGCAGAAAAAAAAAGGAGACTTCGCAACTGCAAAAAATTTAAGGCGATACATTTTTCAAAGCGACTTATGGATTGACTGGATTGATTTTATAATGTCGGCTTTATGCGGAAAACAAAACCCAAGCGCACGTGAACTTTGCCACAGATTTATTTTAAGTCCGTACACTCCGCGCGGAAACCGCATGGAAAACTACATAGCAAACCTTGACAGAGAACCAACTGTAGACGACACAAGAAACATTGCAAGCCTCGCGCTTGAAGATTTGGCGGACTACATTTCAGTTGCATTCGACAAAAGTTTTTCTCTCGTGCGTTACGCGGAAAGCATTACTGTAAGCGAAACTTCTTTTAGTCAAATTGAAGCAAAACTTAACTCGTCGGTTTTGACAACTTTTTATACAGAAGTTTTGGAAGCCGCATTTTCAAAAACTTCTATTGCTGAAAATGAAAAAACACTTGTGTGTATTTCTGTGCCGTTCGCGGGAACTTTTACTCCAGCTCTTTTCACGGCAAAATATCTGCGGAAAAAATATGGCGAAAAAATTTTTATATGTTTTGGCGGCGGATTCATAAACACAGAACTTAGAGAATTCAGCAACAGTTCATTTTTCAAATATGCGGATGCAATAAGCTACGACAGAGGCTATGGTTCATACAAAAATTTTTTTGATGAATTTCCCGACGGAAAAATTTCAGAAGAAAAACAACTTTACAAAATGCGCTTGTTTACAAAAGAAAAAATCATAGAGCCATTACAGTCATCTTTGGAATACGAAAAATTTGAAAATGAGCAAACATCATTAGTTGTTCCTGATTATTCGGAAACTGATTTTTCTATTTATCCGCGTGTTGCCGATGATAAAAATCCAATGCAGCGTTTGTGGTCAGATGGAGCCTGGATGAAAGCTTATCTTGCGCACGGATGCTACTGGCACAAATGCGCGTTCTGCGATGTAAACCTTGACTATGTTGCTTCCTACAGGCTTGTTCAAATTGAAAATCTTTTTCACGGATTAAAATCGCAATCAGAAAAAAACGGAATACACGGAATTCATTTTGTTGACGAAGCAATGCCGCCTGCCGCAATGATAAAATTTTCCCAGTTAAATTTAAAGCATTCGGCTTCTTTTTCATTTTGGGGAAACGTAAGATTTGAAAAAATTTATTCCCGCGACCTGGCAGAGTTTTTGTCATTCGGCGGACTGATTGGAGTTTCCGGCGGAATTGAAATTGCAACAGGAACAGGCTTGGACAGCATAAGTAAAGGCACAGATTTAGATTCAATTGTAAGCGCGTGCTGTGCATTCAAGGAAGCAGGAATTTTGATTCACGCCTACATGATTTACGGCTACTTTGGAGAAACTGAACAGGACACAATAAATTCAATGGAAACTTTAAGACAGCTTTATGAAGCAGGACTTCTTGACTCATGCTTCTGGCACAAATTCGTTTTAACAAGACATTCAAGAATTTATTCAGAATGGAAAAACGGACTTCATAAAAATTTAAATCCATTCGCTCCAAAAAATTCCGGAGTATTTGCAAAAAACGGACTTCACTTTAAGGACGAAGAAAAATCCGCAAAATTCGGAAACGGACTTTATGCTGCTCTTCAAAGCTGGATGCACGGAGAAAATTTAAATACTCCAGTTGAAAAATGGTTTGATTTTAAAGTTCCGCATCCAAATGTTCCAAAAGACTTGATTTCAAAATCGATTGAAAAATATGAGCAACGCCGCGACAAAGAATGGAACACGCCGTTAAATATAAAAAAAATTTTTTGGCTTGCAGGAAATGCTGTCTTTTGTGAAAATAAATTTTTGTGGAACTATATGCATGAAGATTTTAAAATTTCAATAAATATTTCCACACAAGAAAAAGAAGAATTTATTCATGCACTGTATTCTCTTTCACCTAAAAATTTTGACAGCTCATTTATGGAAAATCTTGTTCAGAAAAATCCGGGAATAAAAAAAATCCTCCGCTCGCTAAGAGGCAAAGGACTTGTAATGCTTTAGAAAAAATCAGCAGCACAAATTAATTTTCTAGTTTTTGCCTGTAAACTTCGTAAAGAAGAACGCCAGCCGCAACAGAAACATTCAGGCTGTCAATTTTTCCGCAGGTTGGAATGGAAACAATTTCGTCGCACTGTTCTTGCAAAAGCCGCGCAATTCCACTGCCTTCGCTTCCCATTATGATGCAAGTTTTTTTTGGAAACTTTATTTTTGAAAGAGCCGTGCCGCCCGCATCCGCTCCGTAAATCCAAAATCCAGCTGACTTTAAAATCTGAACTGCGCGAACAAGATTTGGAACTTTTGCAACATCAACCCAAGAAGAAGCACCTGCGCTTGTACGTGCAATTATTTCGTTGCTGTTGATTTCCGCGCTTCTATGATCCGGAACAACCATAAGGCTTGCGCCGAACTGATCGCATGAACGCAAAATCGCGCCGACATTGTGAGGATCGGTAACACTGTCAAGAACAATGACAACGGAAGTTTCCGGGCAGCAAGTAATCCACTGTTCAAGCTGAATTTGATTTTTTGAATTTTCCTTTTCGCCTTCAACTGAAAGAATAATTCCGCGGTGATCACGGGCAGTTTCTGGAAGCGACAAAACCATTGAGTCAAGTTCTTTTTCATTCACAAGTGAAACTTCAAAATTTGAATCCTTTGCAAGTGAAATTATTTTTTTGATTCTTGGTCCGGGCTTTGAATAAAAAATTTTCAAGCTGATTTCTTTAGGCTTTGAAACTGAATACAGCCTGACTTTTTCTTCCACAGCATGAAAGCCTGTATAAATATTTTTTGACATAGTTTTTTTATTTTTTCAAAAGAAATTACTTGATGATGCCGGTTTACAAATATTGCCGTGCAAAAACACGGCAATAAAATTTTTTATTTGCAATTAATTATTGTACAAAATTGCTGCGTCAATTCTTGCCGCAGCAATTTTTATATTTTTTTCCGCTTCCACAAGGACAAGGTTCATTGCGGCCGATTTTTCTGCCTTCTCTTACAACTGTTGTGGGGCGCATCATGCCTTCGCTGTAAAGCCATTCGCCGTTTACTTTTTTGAAGCCGCCGATTTCGTGATGAATGTCGTGCATTCCTTTTGAAGTGTATTCAGCTTCAAATTCAACAATGCCCTCATCATCGCTTTCTGTTCCTTTTTCTGTGCGAAGAATTTTCAAGCCATGCCAAGTGCTGTTGTTGCTCCAGTCTTCAGTTGCCTTGCGGTCAATTTCTGCAATTTTTTCGCCTTTCTCGCAGCTGTTAATAATGAAGTCAATTTCATGCTTTACGTAAGCTGTATAGCGCGCCCTCATCAGGGATTCGGCAGTTTTTGCTTTTTCAGTGCCCTTAATGATTTTTTCGCAGCATTCAGCATAATCTTTTCCTGAACCGCATGGACACAAATCTTTTTTATCGCTCATAGTTTCTCCAATGAAATTCTGTTTGTAAATAGCCTAAACTTCGAGTTTTATAGTTTAATGTCATTATCGGGCTTGACCCGATAATCTATTGAAATTTTACAACAGATTCCCGTGTCGTAGCACGGGAATGACACTTAAATTACTGTTCTTTTCAAAATTCGACATTCAGGCTAAATATTTTTTTTTATTTTACCAATTTATTCAAGTTGTTGCAAACTCTATTTCAGTTGTCGCGGTAGTCGGTTACGCGTTTTGTTTTCTTTTCGCTGCGTGGAAGTGTGCCGACCGGAACAATTGTAATTTTTGGAGTTACACCGATTTTCGACTTGAACATCTCGCCGATTTTTTTTGCGGTTTCTTCAAAGTTCACTCTGCCCTCGGCTTCCGCAGTAAGAATCATAATGTCCTTGTTGATTTCGTCATCGTGCGCAATCGCAATTGAATATTCGCTTGAAACTCCATCAACATTTTGCAGCAACTCTTCAACTTGGCTTGGGAACATATTTACGCCGTGAACTTTAAACATATCATCGCTTCTTCCCTTTATCATGTCGATTCGCGGATAGCATCTTCCGCAGCTGCATTTTTCAGGAATGATTCTTGAAATGTCGTGCGTTCTGAATCTTAAAAGCGGCGCGCCTTCCTTTACGAGAGTTGTAATTACGATTTCGCCTTCTTCTCCGTCCGGCAAAATTTTTCCAGTTTTTGGATCGATTATTTCTATATAAATGTAATCGTCCCAATAATGAATGCCGCTTTCTTTTTCGCAGTTGATTCCGATTCCCGGCCCGTAAATTTCTGTAAGTCCGTAAATGTCGTAAAGTTCAATTCCAAGCTCGTCTTTGATATACTTGCGCATTTTTTTTGACCAGCGTTCAGAACCAAACACGCCTTTCTTCAAATAAATTTTGTCTTTAAGTCCGCGCTTGTTGATTTCCTCCGCAAGCAAAAGAGCGTAAGAAGAAGTTGCCGTGATTACAGTCGATTTTAAATCCTGCATCATCTGAAGCTGCTTTTCTGTATTGCCCGGTCCCATCGGAATTGCCATTGCGCCAAGTTTTTCGCATCCAGCCTGAAATCCGATTCCCGCTGTCCAAAGTCCGTAGCCCGGCGTAATCTGGATTCTGTCTTTTTTTGTGATTCCGGCAGTTTCGTAGCAACGTGCAAACATAATCGCCCAGTCGTCAACATCTTTTGCAGTGTACGGAATTATAACCGGCTTTCCTGTTGTTCCTGACGATGAATGGATTCTAACAATTTCCTCATCCGGCACAGCCTGAATTCCAAGCGGATATGCGTTGCGCAAATCGTCCTTGCTAGAAAACGGAAGAGCTTCAAATTCTTCCTGACTTGAAACACCGGTAATTTTTTTCTCTTTCAAAATTTTTCCATAATAACTGTCGCCTGCAATAAGACGCTTAATCTGCTTGTCAACTTGAGCAAGCTGCTTTTCATTCAATTTCATATTTTTCCTCCAAAACCTTTTTCAAGTGCTTTTATGTTTATGTCAACCAACGCTGGTTTTACCGTCGTTCTTAAAGCTTCCTTTATTTTTTCTATGCTGATTCCGTTTATTCCGCGTGAAGCCGCCGCGCCCAAAAGAATTGTGTTTACAACTTTTGAAGTGCCAAGCTCGCAGCAAATTTTTTCTGAATCAACGACGCAGACAGAGCCGCAGTTTTTATTCAGGAATTCCAGAAGCGAATTTTCATCGGCTGAATTTTCCTTTCCGGCGCAAGATGAAGACAACGTAATTTTTTTATTCACAACAATTGTTCCGCCGCGTTTTAAATACTGAATGTTTCTTACAGCTTCTGTCATTTCAAAAGAAATAATCATGTCCGCCTGTCCCAGTGGAATGAGAGGCGACCAGCAGTTTTCACCGATTCTAACGTGGCTTACAACTGAACCGCCGCGCTGAGCCATTCCAATCGTTTCCGCAGAATGAACCGTAAGTCCGCAAAGAAGAGCCGCCTGATCCAAAAGTTTCGCGGCAAGAACAGTTCCCTGTCCGCCGATTCCGCATATCAAAATATTCACACTCATTTTTTTCCGCCTTTAATTTTTTGAAGCAATCGCGTTCACTGGGCAAATCTGCGAGCACAATGAACAGCCTGTGCAGAGCGATGAATCAATTTGTGCTTTTTTGCCGTTCATGCCGAGCGCAGGACAGCCGATTTCGTTTATACATTTTTTGCAGCCAACGCATTTTTCATTTTCAACGCAGAGTGCAGGCTTTCTAAATTCCTTGAATTCTTCCTTGCGCAAAAGAGCAATGCACGGAGACTTGAAAATCACCGCGCTGACTCCTTCGTGCGAATCGCATTTCTTTACCGCCGCAATGCTTTCTTCCAAGTCAAACGGATTCACCGTAACGACTGGCTCAACGCCGACTGCCTTGAGGATCTTTTCGATACTGATTTTTTCCGTGATTTCGCCCATCATCGTAACGCCTGTTCCGGGGTGAGGCTGATGCCCTGTCATCGCAGTTGTGGAATTGTCCAGAATGCAGATTGTCTGACGCGCCTGATTGTAAACCGCATTAACAACGCCTGTGATTCCTGAAGCGAAAAAAGTTGAGTCGCCAATGAACGAAAAGCAGTGCCTGTCATTTTCCGCATGAAAAAATCCCTGAGCCATAGTTATATCCGCGCCCATGCAAAGGCAAGTGTCGCACATATCAAGCGGCTTGGCGTTTCCCAAAGTGTAGCATCCGATGTCGCCGCAGTATACAGTCTTTTCACCTTTCATCGCCTGCTTTACCGCATAGAAACTTGCACGGTGAGGACAGCCAGCACACAAAACCGGAGGGCGCACAGGAAGAGGCGGAAGCTCAATTTTATTTTCTGAAAGTTCAAGCCCAAGAAATTTTGCAATCGCCTGTTTTGCAATTTCCACAGAATATTCTCCAGCTTCTGGAATTTCTTTTGTGAGCTTTCCGTGGATTTTATTTTCAAGATGATTTTTTCCGCACAGCTTTAAAAGCTCGTTTTCAATAACCGGGTCAAGCTCTTCAATTACAAGAACTTCTTCTGCGTCCGCTAAGAAATTTTTTGCAAGTTCAGAAGGAAACGGATAAGGCGTTCCGATTTTTAAAACTGGAATATTTTTTTCGCCAAGAATTTCCAAAGCTTCCTTCGCATAGCAATAGCTCACGCCGCTTGCAACGATTCCCTTTTTGCTTTTGGACGTTTTGTTTTCTATAAAATTAAATTTGCTTTTTGAAAATTCAGACGGAAGAATAAATTCGTTTCTCTCAAAAATGCGCTTGTGGTTCAAAAAAGATGTGCGCGGAAAAATTACCCAGCGGCTTGTATCCTTTTCAAATCCTTCAATTTTTTTTGCCTTTGGAAGCTCCGGGATTTCCATGCTTGCGTAACCGTGGTCAACTCTCGTTGTAGGGCGAAGCAATACCGGTGTATTGTATCTTTCAGAAAATTCGAATGCCTGCTGAATCATCTCAAAGGCTTCTTCCGGCGAGCTTGGGTCAAAAACTGGAATCTTTGAAAACGCGCCGTACATTCTTGTGTCTTGCTCCGTCTGCGAGCTGATTGGTCCAGGATCGTCTGCGCTTACAATTATCATTCCGCCTTTTACACCAACGTAGGAAAGGCACATTGCAGGGTCTCCGGCAACATTTAGTCCAACTTGCTTCATTGTGACTAAAGTGCGCGCGCCGCAATACGAAGCTCCAGCAGCAACTTCAAGAGCAGCTTTTTCATTGACCGACCATTCTATGTAAGCACCAGTCTGCTTTATGTATTTTGCCGCAAATTCTATTATCTCTGATGAAGGCGTTCCCGGATAGCCGGAAATTACATTTACCCCGGCACAAATTGCACCCAAGGCAATCGCCTCGTTTCCCATTATCATTTTTTTTGACATTGCGAAAAACCTCAAAAAGATTAAAAGTGTATGTATCTTTTTATAGTAACACGAATATTGGGGTTTTACAATAGAAAATTTTAAAAGCAAAAAAGGCTGCCAATCACTTGAAGCGCATTTCAAGAACTGACAGCCTAAAAATTATTCAGTGAAGAAAGAGTTATTTTTTAAGCCAAACAGAAAGCTCGCCATCACCATCAATAGCACTCATTGTATTTCCATTGATTGTAGCTTTCCAAACAAAATAAGAAGCATATTCTGCAGGAACATCAACAAGCTCCAATGATTCAGAATCATCAAACATAGCTTTTACAACCTTTTTAATTGTTATTACAACATTGCCATCTTTTGTTGTATCACCGCTGTATGTTCCAGCTGCAAAATTAATGTTTACTCCATCAGAAGATTCTACTACCTTAAATGTGCTGTCATCATAGAAATAAACTGTTTCTGTCATAACAACGCTTTCATCATCGTCGTCCACTTCTTGAGTATACCAAGTTGTTACAACGCTTGGATCGTCATCATCATCGTCGTCGTCATCTTTGCAGCCTACAAATGCAAGCGCAAGAACCATAGCAGCCAATACAGCCGAAATTTTAGCAAACTTTCTCATAAGTTTACTCCTTTAAAAATAGATTTCGCTGAAAAATTCAGCAATCTCTATTGTACCCCCCCCCGGGATTTGTCAAGTACTTTTATAAATTTTTGTTAAATTTTTTTTCTGTGTGCTCCTTAGCATTAAACAAACTTTTTTCCTAAACATCCGCTTTATTTTTTCCGAAAATCAGAACAAGGGAATCTTTTTATTCAGAGGGTGCAATATGAAGTCTATTGGAATAAAACTCGCAGACGGAACTTTCTATCCGCTTTTGGAAGAAGGCAATCCAGAAAAGAAAACTATTGACTTGACAACGGTCATGGACAACCAGACAAAAGTTCAGGTCGATGTATATAGAACAGAAACTGGAACGCTCGAAGGCGCAGAATATGTTGATACGCTTGAAATTACAAATCTGAATCCGCACCAGAACGGAGAGCCGACTTTGTGCCTTGCAATCGACGTGGACAAAAACAATGAGCTTTCCGCAGAAATCCGCGACCTTGAAACTGGAAAGAAAAGCGAAATCCAAGTTACCCTCGCATCCCGCACTCATTCAGAGGCAAACCAACCAGAAAAAATTCCCCAGGAAGAAGAAGCGCCAGTTACAATTTCTGACAGCGATCTTGCGAATGCAGGACTTGCGGATTTTGTTGCAGAACAGGCAAAAAAAACAAACGACGATGACTTTCATTTTGACGACCTGAATAATTCCGAGCCGCAGCCAATACAAGAGTCTCCTGCGGATGAAGAAATTTTTGGCAAGGACAGTTTGGATCTTCCAGAATTTCCTTCAGATGAAAACGAAGAAATTTCTGCGGACTCATTTCTTGATGAAGATAACGACAAAACTTTTGTGCCGGACAGCACAAAGCTTCATCCTGAAATTGAAGAAATGGAAAATTTTGAAACAGAAGTTTTTGAAGAGCCGGACACAGACATTCAGGAAGAATTTACTGACGAGCCAATTGAAGCAGAAGAACAAGAAATTCCAGAGCAGGAAATTTCAGAAATTCCTTCAGAAGAAAATGTGATTGACGTTGACCACACAGAAGTTGAAGCTCCTGATGACCAGACAGAAATAAACGACCTTCCGGATTTTGACAGCACAGAACCAGTTGAAGATGAAGAGCCAGCAGAACCAGTAGAAAATGAAACTCAAGTTTCAGAAGAAAACAATGAGCTACCTGATTTTGATGACACAGAATTTTCACTTCCAGATTTTGAGGATGAAAAAACAGACGAGCCTCTTTCTGATGACGACTTTTCTCTTCCGCCGGAATTTGACGATGAGCCAGAACTTCCGCAAGAAAACGAAGAGCAGCCAAAAGACCCGACATTTCAGCCGAACACAAATATGTTCAGCAATCTTTATGACAAAGAAACAATGCAAGGCTCGTCATCTTCATACAGCGAGGAAGACGAAATAAAAAGAAAAACAAAAGCTCCTGTGATAATCTGCGTAGTCTGCGCGATAATCTGCGTGATTGCGGCACTTCTTGTGCTTTTTGTAATTCCTTCCAAGCTGAATATTTTTGCAAAGCATACTGAAGAAATTTCAGAGCAGGAACAAATAACAAATCTTCCTTTTGAAGAAATTAATCAGCAAACAGAAATTGCAGAGCTTCCGCCTGAACCAGAGCCAATTCCTGCAAAAGAAGATGAAATTGTAATTGCAGAAACTCCAGAAGCTGTTGTGCCAGAACCGCCAGCTCCGGCTCCAGAACCAATTGAAGACATCCGCTACAAAATTGTCTGGGGAGACACTTTGTGGGACATTTCAAATGCCTACTATAAAACTCCGTGGAAATACAAGCGGATTGCAAATTACAACGGCATAAAAAATCCTGACCATATTATTTCCGGGCACTGGATTCTTATTCCGGCGGAGTAATTTTTTGGCATTTAGTTTTTTATATTATTGATGAAAAAAATTCGTGTATTTATTTCCTGCCTGATTGTCTTGGTGAGCTTTACAGGATTTGGATGCGCACAAAATAATTCTCTGCAAAAAAAATATGGACAAGATTCCGCATATTTTATGGCGCTTCTTTCTCTTGAAAACGGAAATGAGCGTCAGGCGGAACATCTTTTAAAGCAAGCTGAAAAAAAAGCGTCTCCATTAATCGCAAGACGTTCAATGGAAAAACTTTCGCAGCTTGGAAATGTTCAGGAACGCATAAGCAGAAGCTACAGTTTATACAAAAAATTTCCAGATGAAGAAACCAAACTTGCAGCCGCAAAAGAATTTTTTAAAAACAAAGAATATGCAAGAGTAATCCGGCTCACAGAAAAAATCGATTTAAAAAACTGCCTGAATGAAACTGCATATTACAGACTTTCTTCAATGCAGAAAAAAAACGACTCAAGATTCAGCAAGGAATTTTTTGAGTGGTGCGTATCAAGAACATTTTCCGATTTGCATTACAAGCTTTTTTGCGAAACATTCAAATCCGAAGAAACAGAAGAATCAAATGTTATTCAATTGCGTGCCGATGTCTTTACAAAAAATTATGTCGCCGCATATTCAAATGCAAAGTCAATTCTTGAAAACAAAAAATTTCTTTTGCCGCAAATTCTAAGCGACGCAGGAAAAGCGTTTTTGTACGGCTCAAATAATTTTTTTTCAAATGCGCTTTATCTTGATTCCATAAAAAAGAATTTGCCGGACGAATGCAAATTTTACGCTAGCTTTTATTCAGGACGGCTTTACGACAAAGCTGATTCCTACAAAACAAGAGCCTTGAACAGATTTGTTTTTGCAATGCAGGAATCTTTGTCAGACGGAAATTTTGACAATGCACTTTGGTATTATTTAAATTGCCTTTTAAAAATTTCAGTTCCAAGAACAATCGACGCAATTGCTCAATATAAAAACGAATGGAAAAATCCTTCTTACTTTGATGATTTTTTTGAAACACTTTCTGTACGGCTTCTTTCGCTTCATGCTTGGAATGATTTTTTTAAAACCGCGGATTTAATTTATGGAAAAGCAAGCCCGGAAATTTCTGCGAAGTATTCATACATTTCTGCCCGGCTCATTCAGGAAAATTTTATCAAGCCTTCAAAAGAAAAATCAGAGGAAGAGCAACGGCTTTTTTCGCAGGCACTTCAAAGCGGAAGCGATTTGTACTACAGATTTCTTGCAATAAAAAATTTGGAACTGGACAAAACAAAAGCAGAAGAAATTATTTTTTCAGCAGGAAACAAAAAAGAAATTCAGCCGGATTCACAAGCCGAAAAACTTTTGCTTGGCTATGCGGACTTCGGGCTTAAAGAATTTATTTATCCAGAATACCAAAAACTCCAAGATAAAATCGGAATGGAATGCGCAGAAAAAATTGCAGAGTTTTTAAGCCAGTGCGGAAAAGAACAAGAAAGCATCCGCATTGCTTCCCGGAGATTGTTTTCAAAAGATAAGCCTTTTCAAAAAAAACTTTTGGAACTTTCATTTCCGCAGTATTTTAAAGAAAGCGTTCAAAAATATTGTCAGGATTTTTCGCAGCCGGAATATCTTCTCTACGGACTAATCAGAAGCGAAAGTTTTTTTAATCCGAATGCAAAAAGCAATGCGGGCGCAAAAGGACTTACGCAACTTATGGACGGAACTGCCGCAGATGTTGCACGAAAATTAAAAGTTGCGCAATTTGATTTAATGGACAGCGCGACAAATATAAGGTTCGGCTCATTTTATCTTGAAGAACTCAGGCGCAGACTTGACGGCTCTTCCATACTTGCAATTCTTTCTTACAACGGCGGAATCTCAAGAGTTCGTTCTTGGGTAAAAAGTGCGAATCTTGAATTCGGAACATCAGCCTTGCCAAGGGATTTATTTTTAGAAGCGATTCCATTTTCAGAAACAAGAGAATACGGACGCAAAGTTGTTTCCGCGGCGGCAATGTACGGCTACCTTTACTACGGACTAAGCACATCGCAAGTTGTTGAAGAAATTATGAAATGAAACTAGAATACATTTCACTTTTAGAGAATTCTAAAATTTTTCAATTCCTAATTTTATAAACGGAGACAAAATTATGACTGACCCGTTTGCACAGGTTCTGCCGCAGGCATTTCACTTTTCGCATTTGCAAGGAACGCAGTTTGTTCTTTTGCTCGGAATCATTATGTTCTTTGGCGCGCTCGGCGGACGCATTTTTCAAAAACTGAAAATTCCGCAAGTCGTGGGATATATTGTAATTGGAATTTTAATCGGCTCTTCAGGCTTTCAAATTCTTCGGATTGAAACAATCATCGCATTGAATCCAGTAAACACAATTGCGCTTTCTTTAATCGGATTTTTAATCGGCGCAGAACTAAAAATCGATGTGATAAAAAAATACGGCAAGCAGTTTGTTGGAATTTTAATCGGCGAATCTGTAACTCCATTTTTTGTTGTAGGATTTTTTGTCACTTTGGTCGCATACATTTTTATGAAAGATTTCAAGACTGCAATTTCTTTCGGACTGATTCTTGGAGCAATATGCGCGGCAACAGCACCGGCTGCGACAACTGACGTTTTAAAGGAATACAGAACACGCGGGCCTTTGACAACAACAACTCTTGGAATTGTCGCAATGGACGACGCAGTTGCGCTGATTTTGTACGCAGTTGCATCTACGGTTGTTTCGCCTTTGCTTGGCGGACAAGGACAGTCGCTTGGAATGCAGATGCTGAATATTGCAAAAGACATTTTCGGTTCTATTATAGCCGGAAGCATTTTTGGCGCGCTTGTAACTTTTGTTGTAAAAAATCTTATGAAGGATGAAGGCAGAGTTCTTTCATTCGGACTTGGAGGACTTTTTCTTTCCACAGGAGTCTGCATAATTTTTGGACTGGACAATATTCTTGCCGCAATGTCTTTGGGATTTTTTATGGTGAATTTCGCACCTGCAAAAACACGCCCGATATTCAGCCTTGTTGAAAAATTCACGCCGCCAATTTACGTTTTGTTTTTTGTGCTTGTCGGCGCAAAACTGAATATTTGGGTTGTTACTCCAGTCTTGGGAATTCTTGCAATTGTCTATGTCGCAGGAAGAACTTTAGGAAAATCCATAGGCGCGCGTCTTGGCGCAAAAATAACAAAAGCTCCGCAGACAGTCCACGATTTTTTGCCATGGTGTCTTTTAAGCCAAGCCGGAGTTGCAATCGGACTCAGCATTGCGGCCAGCAACGACTTTGAAAATTCAATCGGTCCTTCTATTATATTGATAATCACGGCGACAACTTTTATCGTTCAGCTTATTGGCCCGGTCTGCGTAAAACATGGCGTTACAAAAGCTGGTGAAGTTGGACTTGCAATAACAGAAGACGACATCTTAAAATCCTCAAAAGTAAAAGACGTTACTTGGGGAAGTGAAAAAATTTGCTGCGCCGACAGCCACGCAATTGTCAATGAAACAGAAAAAATTTGCCACATACTTAAAAATTTTGAAACTCACCACAACCAGTCATTTGCAGTCGCTTCAAGTGAAACTGGAAAACTTTCAGGCATAATCACGCTTGAGCATTTAAAGGAAACTCTAATGATTGGAGAATTTGCAGACACGCTTCTTGCCGTTGATATTATGGACAAGCCAGTTTGCACTTGCAGCCCGGAAGATTCGCTTCCTGATGTCTATAAAAAATTCAGCGATGCCGACACAGAGTCACTGCCGATTGTAGACAACGACGGAAAGCCTCTTGGCATTATGGAAAAGTTTGCGGCTGACCATTATCTTCACACAAGAATTCTCGAAATAAACCGCAAGCTTGAAAACATGGCATAAGTTAAAAAAATGAATCATTGCATAAATCTGCCAAATTTTGTATCTTTAGAAAAATAAAATTTTAGAGGTAGAAATGGCAGACGAAGCTCTCATTGCAAAAGTAAAAGAAACTTTGGAAGCATTCCGCCCGCAGCTTAATGCAGATGGCGGCGACATGGAATTTATAAATATCGATGATGAAAATAAAGTTCATCTAAAACTCACTGGAGCTTGCGGCTCATGTCCAATGGCAACAATGACGCTTAAAATGGGAATCGAACGCTACTTAAAAGAAACCTGCCCCGAAATTTCCGAAGTTGTACAGGACTAAGTGATGACAGTTGAAAACGACAAATATGTTTCTATCCATTATATATTGAAAAATGATGAAGGAGCAATCCTCGATTCTTCCACTGAAAAAACTTTAGATTATGTTCACGGACGCGGCTATCTTTTGCCTAAGCTGGAAGAGCAATTGGCTGGAAAAAATCCCGGAGATAAATTCAGCGTAATTCTTGAACCAAAAGACGGCTACGGAGAATATAGAAAAGAACTCGTTACAGACGTTGACCGCTCAAATTTTGAAGACGGAGTTCCTATAGAAGTCGGAATGGCTTTTCAGGCGATGACAGCTTCCGGGCCGCAAATTGTGCGCGTTACAAAAATCAGCGATGACAAAATAACAGTTGACGCAAACCACGAGCTTGCAGGAACAAGACTTCATTTTGAAATTGAAATTGCAGACGTGCGCAATGCGACAGAAGAAGAGCTGAATCCTCCATCTTGCGGTTGCGGCGGAAATTGCAGTGGCGGCTGTGGAGGCGAATATTCAGACGGAGGCTGCGGCAACTGCGGTGGAAATTGCGGCTGCGAAAACTAAACTTTAGAAGAAACAGCTTCGATTATTTTTGCAGCATTCGCTTCTTTTGAAGAGCCGGACATATCAATAACAACATCAGCTAGCTGTTCATAAATAAGTTCACGTTCAATAAAAAAGTCATGGAAAATTTTTTTTGCATCGGCTATTGAGCGTGGATTTTTTTTTGCAATAAAAGCAGGAACATTTGAAAGTGTTCCATCTTGAGCAACAGAAATTTCCCTCAACACACGGAAACTTGCAATTCTTTCTGGAGTCTTTAAAAAAACAAAAGTTCCTATTTTTTTTAAAACATCAAGGGCTTTTTTATTTCCGCAGATTCCGCCGCCCGTCGCTATAACCGCATTTTTTTCAGCGGAAGAATTTATTTTTTCAAGTAAAAATGAACAAGCTTTTTCTTCAGCTTCCTGAAAACCTTCATTTCCAAATTCTGTGTAAATCTGCCGCGGAGTTTTTCCTGTCATTTCAAAAATCACATCGTCCGTGTCAAAAAAAGGCACTGAAAGTTTTTTGCTTATTATGCGTCCTTGCGTTGATTTTCCGCAGTGCTTAATGCCCATTAAAATTATGCTCATCTTTCAGCTCCGGTAAATTAAAAAAATCGCTGGAACTTTATTTATAGGAGGCTCACTTGTTTTTTTCCATTCAGCCACAGAAAGCGTCCTGATAAATTCCTGCTCCGTTGTAAGACCGGAGGCAACACAAACGCGGGTTTCATTCCGGCACGAATTCAAAATAGACTCAAGCATTTTTAAATTTCTATACGGAGCTTCTATAAAAAGCTGCGTCTGTTTTTCGTTCCAAGCGCGGTTTTCAAGCTGCCTTATTTTTGCGGCGCGCTCATTCGGCTTAACAGGAAGATAGCCGTTAAATGCAAAACTCTGGCCGTTCAGTCCGCTTGCCATTACAGCCATAATCATCGAAGACGGTCCGGAAAGAGGAACAACCTTCAAGTTTTTTTTCTGCGCCATTTCAACAATAGCAGCTCCGGGGTCGGCAACAGCAGGACAACCAGCTTCTGAAATAATTCCCATCGGAAGTTTTTTCTTTAAAAGCGGATCAAGGTAATTTGAAATTTTTGCAAGGTCTGAATGCTCGTTAAGCTCAAGAAATTCCAGCGAGTCAATGTCAATTGATGAGTCAGCAAGCTTTAAAAATCTGATTGCAGAGCGGCGGTTTTCAACAATGAAATTTTTTATTCCGCAGATAATTTTTTTATTGTATTCAGGCAGAACTTTTTGATATTCAGTTTCGCCCAAAGTTACAGGAATAAGATAAAGCGCAGGCTCAATTTTTTCCATTGCAAATCACCGTGTAAAAATTGAAATAAAACTTGCGCCGCCAATAAAAGTTCCAATGCTGCTTCCAATCGAAGACAAAAAGAAAACAAGCAAAACGCGGAGAATTCTATTTTTATAAAAACCTTTCACGTTCGAAGCATCAGCCTGCAAATTTTCCATGTCCTCAACTGCCGGCTTTTTTACAAGAGCCTGAACAATTCCAGAAACAAATCCAATTCCAATAAACGGACAAAGCGAAGTAAACGGCGCGCCAACAGCAGAAACTAAAATTGCAAGAATGTGTCCGCCAGCAACAGCTGCGCCAATAGCCGCAAGAATTCCGTTCCACAAAACCCAGCTTCCAATCAAGTCCGCGCCTTTTTCAATTCCGCCTACAACAAAGCCCGCAACAATAAGTCCCAAAATCAAAATCGGAATTATCCAGGAAGCAACTTTTGCTCCAGCTGATTTTTCTGGAACTTTTTCAATTGCGCTTACATCAGGAATTTCTTTTCCAGATGCAATTTTTTCAAGATGGGAAGAAACTCCCGGCAAATGTCCTGCTCCCAAAACTGCAAGAATATTTTTTTGCGGACAAGACCAAATTTTTGAAGCAAGGTAAAAATCACGCTCGTCAATCAGAACTTCTTTTACAGCCGGAAGGTAAGACGAAAGTTCCTGCATCATTGTGTCCATTTCGCTAGACTGTTTTAAATTTTCAATTTCAGTTTCTGAAACTTCTTCCTTGGAAAAAGCAGTGGCAATAAGCAGAGAAAGCAATTTGCATTTTCCCATAAAAGAATTTTTTGCCCAGGCACGGCGCAAGGTAACTGTTACAGGTCGGTCAACCATTATCTGCGGAATTCCAAGCTCCTTGGCTTTTTTGATTGCGGCAGCCATTTCGTCTCCGGGCTTTATTCCAGCATCTTCTCCCATTCGCTTTTGATAAGCTGAAAGGACAATGTTCGCAAGCAAAAGAAATCCCTGCTTTTTCTTGAGGATTTCAATTATGTCCATTTTTTTCCAGGACTCTTTATCCTCCATGTTTTTCAAGCGATTTTCATCAAGCTCGATTGCAACAGAATCCGGCTTCTGCTCTTCAATTGCATTTTCAACTTCTGAAATGCTGGCTTTTGAAACGTGCGCTGTTCCAATGAGAATAAATTTTTTTCCATTAAGCTCAAGAATTTTTTGTGTTGACTTGTTTTCTTCCATAAAAAATTATTTTAAAGGAACTTTTCCTTTTGTTCTCCATTCTGCCAAACGAAATTCAAAAAACATCGGGCTGTTCATGCTGACAACCTTTGCGTAATATTCATTGGCAAGTTCTGCTCCACCAAACATATCATAAAAAAGCGCAAGATAATAGTACATTTTTCCCTGCAAATTTCTGTTTGTCATTGCGGAAATTCTCTGCGGCAAAGGACGCTCGCCTGCCCTGTCATGGAAAACCCGAAGCATAGAATATTCAATTGTATTTCTGTCCATTTTTCTAAGAACCTGATTGCTGAAATTTTTTGCTTCAGTTCCGTTGCCTTCCTTGTAATAGCAGTAAGTAATCATCAGCGGATAAGAAATATTATTTTTGTTGGAATCGTAGCACTTCATAAAAGCTTCGCGCGCAGTCGTCCAGTTTTCTTCGTGAAGAGCAAGAATTCCAAGGCTTTCGTAAGCGTAGTAATATTTCGGATTCAGCTCAATGACTTTTTTGTAATCTTCCATTGCCTTTGCAAAAATGTCCTGCTCGTCATAAAGCCCTGCCCGGTATGCGTATGCTAAAAAATAATCCGGCTCAATTTCAATTGCCTTTGTCCAGGCAGCTTCCGCATTTTTGTAATGCCCAAGATAACGCTCGTACATTCCGTAGTCCAAGTTGCATTCATAGTTTTCAGAATCTGTATCAAGCGCCTGCTTTGCATAATCAGAAGCGATTTTATATTCATTTGCGGCGTAGGCAAGTTTTCCTAAATACAAAAAAGCCTGAGTATTTTTCGGGTCAATCTCAAGAATTTTTTTGAAAGTTTTTTCCGCCTCGTCATCATTTTCAAGATAATAGTCGCATTGTCCGGCTCCGCGCAAAGCATCAATATTTTCCGGCTCGCGGACTAAAGCTCTTTTATAATAAATTTTTGCCTGCTTGTAGTTTTTCTTTAAAAACATATCTTCGCCAAGCTCCACATTCGCCGCGGAATTCAGTTTGTCTTTTGCCAAAAGCGAATTAACTTGTTTTGTGCGCTCGGCATTGTCGCCTTTCATTTTTGCAATCGCAACGGCAAGGGCAACAACATCTTCATTCTGCGGATCTCGCTGTGAAAGTTCATTGCAAAGAGCCTGCGCTTCATCAAGATTTTCCGCGCTAACATTTATCGATGCCTTTAAAAAAAGCAAATCAAAATCATCCGCATATTTCGCCGGAAGCTTAGTTTCATAAAGGGAAAGAGCCGCTTCTGGTCCGTCCTTATTCAAAGCCGACTTCAAATCTTCAATGAAATCAGTTTTCGAATATTCAGTTTTTTTCTTTGTTTCTGATTTTTTTTCAGTTTCAGCAGTTTGAGCCGGCTCTACAGGCTTTTCAGTGGAAGCGCAAGAAGAAAGCCCCATGCTCAAAATAATAGCAACCGCCACAACAAGAACAACCGCAGCCAAAAGCTCCGTCAACGTAGTTTTTACCGAACTTTTCATAATTCCTCATATTCCAGAATGCTTATTGCCTTTTACACTTTTTAAATATAAAATAGCAAAGTTATGCGTAAACATCCTGTAAGAAAGTTTTTTGGACTTACAATCCTTTATTCAGCTATTATTGTCGGCATTTTTGTTATTCAATTTAAGTCCAACTCTGTATTTTCAAAATCTTTAGGAGACTTGAATTTTTCAATTTCACAGATTCAAACAGAAAACAGCGGGACAAGTTTAAAAAATCAGATAAAAGTATCTTTTAAAGGCATTACATTTTCAGCGGACGACAAAAATCCTGTAACTGCAAAAGATTCCAGCGGAAATTTGAAGCCGCTTTTTCTTGAATCCTACGAAGAGCTAGCCGATTCTGTGGAATTTTCATTTAACGGCGGCGCACACATAATGTTCCGCCAAATTCAGGACGAAGAAAATTCATCTGCTCTTTCAATTCTTGCAGTTCCGCCTGAAAACTGCACGGAAATTTTCCTTCCATATAAAATTGCTCAAACCTACAGCACAGAAAATGTTTCGCCGGCAAATATTCTTGTAACTTCAAAAGACGGAATTTTCAGCTTTACATCCCACGAATTCAGCGCAGAAAAAATCGCATTTACAAAAACAGATTCTGCGGCGCAATACTCGCATTACAATCCTACAAAAAAATTCACATTTGACCTTATTGCCGGCCTCAAGGGAACTAGCGACAGTGAAATCAGGGAACTTACAACAAAAATCCGCTACAGCCTTGTTGAAAAAGTTCAGTCCGCATTGTCGCAGGCAAAAATCGATTCGCTTTCTGAAACTGACATCACGGCTTATGTTGCGGAGCTTGCTTCCCAAGGAAAATACAATCAGGCAATCGACTCAATTCCAGATTCGTTCAAAAAAGGAAACAAGCGCACTTACATTTCTTCTCCGTATTTTGACAATCTCGTTTCAATGAGCAGAAGCCTTTCAGTTCAAACTGAAAAATACGCATCTCTTGTGCAGTCAAATTCGGCGGAAGTTTTCACAGTTGAAGGAATTTCCGATTACATTTTGCGTGAAAAAAAATCTTCGGCAATAAAAAATCTCATAGAAACTGTTTCAAAGGCAAGCGAATTTTCACCGTTTCAAGCAGCCGGAATTATAAGCGTCTACACGAATTTAAAAGGCAAAGATTCCGCGCTAGTTCAGCCGCTTGAAGCCGTAATAGAAAACTGCGTCAATTCCATTCAGGAAAACTGCAAAACTGAAAACGGAATTATAAAAATTCAAAAAGACGCAGAAAATTCAATGGACATTTTTGAAACGGTCTTTACAGGAGATGCCTTGCAAAAACTTGGAAAACTGCAAGGAAACAAAGTTCTGGTTCAAGCCGGAAATCTGATGATTTATTCAAGCCTTTCCGGTACAGACACAAGCATAAGGACAATCGCAAATATTTATCCTATTATAGTAAAGAACAATTATTTTTATCCGCACACAGAAATTCTTGGCTGGTACGGAAACAGTTGTGTCTGGGCATGGACTTGCGCAAAGTCGATTTTTTACACGCAAGAACCGGCGAACACAGCAAATATTTTCATAGATTTCCCATTGTCGTTAACGCATTACATTATGCTGAACGGAATTCCTAATTTCCACGGAAAAATCGAAATCCAAAGCCAAATGTTCAGAACTGACCCGCGCTTTGAAACTTACAATTCATCCGGTTATGTTTACCAGAATTCTTCACGCTCGCTGTTTATAAAATCGCGCCATAAGTCAAAAATGGAGCTTATAAGGCTTTTCTATGACGGACCAAGAACTTTTGAAACAACCGCAGATTTGTCAAAAGTTCCGCAGCTGCCAAAACCGCCAGCTCCAGAACCTAAAAAAGCAGAGCCAGAAGCGCAAAATCCAGTTTCCGCAGAAGAAAATCCTCCTGAAATTTCAAATTCAGAAACCAGCACGGCAAATTTAACTTCCGCAGAACAATAAAATTATTGAAAACCAAAATTCTCAGGAAAAATCCTGCAACAAGCGCAAAAATGACAAAAAAACGCCATGTCATTGTTGTGCTTGACACAGCAATCTGATTTTTCCCAACTTGAAATTGAAGCGAAAAAAAACAAATTTTTTTACTATTTTTTGTCATTTTAAAGAAATATGTGCTATAATTAGCCAAAATGCCGTTATATCAACTTTTTGAAAAAAAGCAGCAGGAGCAATTGTGAACAAACGTGATTTCCCTAAAATCCACTTTTACGATCAGGATTTTGTAGATATTTATGATAAAACTTGGAACTGGCTTTCTGAATATTGGATTAACACAGAAACTGGCGAGCAAGACAGCGAAGGACTTTTTGTTTATCCTGTAAATGGAAAATATATATTAGATCAGCTTGAAACAATTTTTTCATCATTTTTCCTCGTTTACTCAAATAGAAATTATCCGGCAAGCAAAAACATAGATTATTTTTACGCGCGTCAAGAAGAAAACGGAGCAATCAGGTGGAAATATGACGCGGCAACAAACAGCCCCATTATCGACAAAAAAAATCCAGAGGGAATAGGACTTCCGCTTTTTGCCTGGGCTGAATTCAATTTGTATCACAAAAGCGCAAACAAACGCCGCATAAAAGAAGTAATGCCGGTGCTGCAAAAATACATGGAATGGATTGACAGAACATTCAAGCAACAAAACGGACTTTATTCAGTTCCGCATGAATGCTCAACAATGTTCAATTCTCCGCGGAAAGGCGCATTTTATCCAGTCGATTTCAACTGCTGCATGGCAATCAATATGGCGCACATGTCAGCTCTTGGCGACATTCTGAATGACAAAGACTTGAGCTTTCAGTATAAAAAAATGTATTTCAGTTTAAAAACCAGAATAAACAGCCTCATGTGGGACGTGGAAAGCGGTTTTTACTACGATTTGGACAAAAATGAACAGCGTCTTTCGCAAAAAACTATAGCCGGATTCTGGCCGTTGCTTGCGGAACTTCCAAATGCAGACAGAGCGGACACTCTTATTGCGCATTTAAGCAACCCAAAAACATTCGGCACAGACCATCCATTTCCTACTTTAAGCGCAGACAGTCCGGACTTTAAAGAAAATGGCGAAGGATTCAAAGGCTCGGTTTTGGCGCCGTTCAACTTCATGGTTATAAAGGGACTTGAAAAATACCAGCGTTACGCATTTGCACGCGAATGTTCAATCCGTCACTTGTATTATATTCTCGAAGCATTAAGCCCGGCGGATTCCAAGCGGAAAGGCGACTTGTACGAAGCTTATCTTCCGTGCCAAGAAGGTCCTGCAACTTGCCGAAGCGAAAAAGATTTTCCGCGCAAACGTTTTTTGCATTTTACCGGACTTTCGACAGTCGCGCTCATGATTGAAAACGTAATCGGACTGAACATAAGCCTTCCAAGAAAAACTGTAGACTGGATTATTCCGAACCTTGAAATCATGGGAATTGAAAAGCTTTCATTAAAGCGGAATCTTATCACAATTCTCAGCAACAAAAGCAAACGCGGCTGGGAAATTCAGATGGAAAGCGAAAAACTCTACTATTTTACAATCAATATTTTGGATCAAAAGAAAAAAACGCTTCCTATTCCAAGCGGAAAATGCTCAATGCTTATCGACAAGCTGTAACATATTCCGCTCTGAATGTTTTTAGAGCTAAAAATGCAAAATAGTTTTTGGAAAACGCTGAATTTAACAGCAAATTAACACAAATCAAAGCGTTTCTAAAAATTAATGGAATAAGGTAATTTTAAATGAACACACCTCAAGCTGTAATTGAGATTGGCTCAACAGGAATAAGGCTTCTTGTTGCTGAACCAGTTGAAGTCCAATCGCAGAAAAAATTTAACATTCTCGACCGAAGCGATCAGCCTGTAAATTTGGGACGCGATGTTTTTACCACACGCTCAATAAGCCGCGAAACTCTTTTAATCTGCCTTCATATTCTTGAACGCTACGCAGAACAACTGGCAGCCTGGGGAATCAGCCGGGAAGAAACAATTGTAATTGCCACAAGCGCAGTCCGCGAAGCAGAAAACAGAGATCCGTTTGTTGACCGCATAAAAGTAAAAACAGGCTTCATTGTCCATGTAATCGACGGAATTGAAGAAAATAGGCTCATGTATCTTGCCGTAAGCGAATGTATAAAAGAAGGAAGCGTTGCAATCCGGCAAAACGACTCGATTTTCCTTGATATTTCAGGCGGCGCAACAGAAATGATGCTCATGGAAAAAGGCAGAATCATCGGGGCGCACAGCATGAGGCTTGGAACTGTAATCATTGAGCAGATGATTCATTCCATGATGGGAAACCTTGACGATGCCCGAAGATTTATTTCAGAATTTATACGCAATACAAAAAATACACTGAACGCAGAAATAAATTTGGACAAAATCCAGCAGTTCATTGTTCTGGGCAACGACATGAAAATTGTTTCGCTTTTTGTCGGAAGACCGATTTCACCGTTTTTGTGGGAAGTTGAGCGCGGCGCATTTGAAAATTTCGTGGATGAAGTTCAGCATTACACGCCAGAAGAATGCATTGCAAAATTCAAAATGAGCTACAATGAAGCGCAGACATTTCAAATTTCGCTTGTTGCCTACAAACTTTTCATTCAGCTTACAAATGTAACAAAATTTATTGTGCCGGACACTTCAATCCGCGAAGGAATTCTTTTAAGCCGGAATCAGCTTTCAAATCCTGAAATTCAAAACGACTTTACTCAGCAAATTTTAGCAGGCGCAAGAGCAATCTTGAAAAAATATCAGGGCGATGAAAACCACGCTGAATATGTGCGCAAAACCAGCCTTGAAATTTACGATGCGCTCCAAAAGGAACTTGGCTTTGATTCCCACGTCCGCGTGCTTCTTGAAATAAGCGCGATTCTTCACGATGTTGGAATGTTTATCAGGGCGGAAGATCACAATATCCACGGAAAATATATTGTAAACAACAGTGAAATTTTCGGGCTGAACCGAGACGACAAATCAATTGTTGCACAAATAATAAGTTTTCACCGCGGAAGCAAAATGCCGCAGGAAGATGAAGAGTTCAGACTTTTATCCAGAAGCAGAAGAATGACCGTTTTAAAGCTAAGCGCAATTCTCCGTGTGGCAGACGCATTGGACAGAACGCATAAGCAGCATTTGTACAACTTCAACATTTCTTTTGCAAAAGACAGCATAACGTTCAGAACAAAAGGACACAACAACCTTTCCTTGGAAAAACTTGCCGTTTCAGAAAAAGGCGACTTGTTTGAAAATATTTTTGGCTACAAAATAGTATTGGTATAGCTTATGGCAAAGACAAAATTTTTTAACAGAGAATTAAGCTGGATTGAATTCAACGCACGAGTTCTAAATGAATCATTAAGAAAAGAAGTTCCGCTTTTGGAACGGCTTAGGTTTCTTGCAATTACAGAAAGCAACTTTGACGAATTTTTTCAAGTAAGAGTCGCAAGCATAAAACGCCGGATTCAAAATTCCCAAGGAAAAAACTTTGCGGATTTAAGCGGACTGACTGATTCCGCCGTACTCAAAAAAATTTCAGAAAAAACACGCGCGCTTATAAAGCTTCAATATTCAACGCTGATGAATGATGTCTTGCCGGCTCTTGCAAAAGAAGGATTTGTCTATGTTCCTTCCAAGAACTACACGCAGGCGCAGGAAGCGTTTGCAGAAAATCTTTTCAAGCATGAAATTTTTCCGCTTTTAACGCCATTAAGAACTGACATGGATGTTTTTCCTCATGTAGGCGCACTTTGCCTGACCGCGGCATTTCTTCTTGAGCCAATGGAAGGCGTAAAAAAAATTAAAAATGCGCTTTCAACTTCGCAGGAATCAGACATTGTCGCGCTGGTTCAAATTCCGTCAGCAATAAACAGAATTGTGTGGCTTCCGTCTTCAGGAGGAACAAAGCAGTTCGCGCTTATTGACGACATAATCCGGCTTTACGGAACGAAGCTTTTTCCGGGCTACAAAGTTCAGGAAACAATGCTGTTTAAAATAGCACGGGACGCGGATTTTGCAGTAAACGAAGATTCCGGGGAACATTTTATTCAGGCGATGGAAGAAGTTCTTGAAAAACGCCAGTCCTCGTTCGCAGTAAGAATGACTTACGATTTTGCAAGTGAAAAACTTTTAAAATTTTTAAAGCAGCAGCTAAATCTTTCAAATGAAGATGTTTACGAAGCCTGCGGAATTCTTGATCCTTCATCTTTGGACGAGCTTTTTAACGTTGAAGGCGCAGAAAAATACATTTATCCTGAATGGGAGCATTTCTTTCCGAATTCACTTCCGGAAGAAGAAACTTACTGGAACATTTTCAGGCAGCAGGACATTCTTTTAAATGTTCCTTACGAAAGTTATGAGCCGGTTGTAAATTTCATACATCAGGCGGCACACGATGAGCAGGTTCTTGCAATAAAAATGACTTTGTACAGAACGGGAAGCAACAGTCCGATTGTAAAAGCATTAAAAGAGGCGGCTCAAAACGGAAAGCAAGTTACAGTTTTCGTTGAGCTTAAAGCCCGCTTTGATGAAAAACGAAATATTTCCTGGGCAGAAGAACTTGAAAAAGCAGGCGCAATTGTTGTCTACGGAATCGTAAATTTAAAAGTCCATGCAAAAATCTGCCTTGTTGTAAGACGAGAAAGCGATGGAATCCGACGTTATGCGCACATAGGAACAGGAAATTACAATCCAAAGACAGCAAAGCTTTACCAAGACCTGTCAGTTTTTACAACAAACCACGAGCTTGTAAACGATGCCACTTTGTTCTTTAATGTAATTTCTGGATACAGTGCGCTTCAAACAATGCATCATCTTTACATGGCGCCTGTAACTTTAAAAAGCCGCCTCCTTGAGCTTATTGAGCGTGAAATTCAGCAAAGCACAAAAGAAACTCCGGGGCACATTGTCGCCAAAATGAACAGCCTTTGCCATCCGCAGATAATCGAAGCGCTTTACAAGGCAAGCAATGCAGGTGTAAAAATAGAACTCAACATCCGCGGAATCTGCACATTAGTTCCCGGAGTAAAAGGAATGAGCGAAAACATAAAAGTTGTAAGCATTGTAGACAGATACCTTGAGCATTCAAGAATTTTTTACTTCCAAAACGGCGGCTCTGAAGAAATTTATTTAAGCAGTGCAGACTGGATGGAAAGAAATCTTGACAAGCGAATTGAACTCATGTTCCCTGTTTCCGACAAAAAAGTCTTTAAAACAGTCAAAGAAATTTTATTTTTATATTTCCAAGACAACACGCACAGCCACGTTTTGCAAAAAACAGGTCTTTGGAAACAGCTTTCTCCAGAAAAAAATGAGCAGGCAGTCCGTGTTCAGGAAGTTCTTTATAAAAAATACAAGAAAAAAGCTGATATAAAAAAGAATACGCCGCGCGCAGAATTTACTGTACGCCGCAAATGAAAATTATCAGGGGATGTCTAATAAATTCTAAATGTCATTGTCGTACTTGATACTGCGATGTTTCTAAAAGAAACTCGGTTAACAATCTCTAAATGATTGCAATATATGGATTTAGATTTTCGGGTCAAGCCCGAAAATGACAGAAAAGATACTTTTGGGACATC
>CAVKBG010000016.1:29745-43124 GCA_963654755.1 Desulfovibrionaceae bacterium | reverse complement strand
AAATTTCAAGTATTATTTTTTTAGAAGATTTCTGTATTAATAGAAGTTTTCCACACACACAAACCGAGGTATTTTATGGCTTACAAAATTTCATCGGACTGCATCAACTGCGGAGCATGCGAAGGCGAATGTCCTTCAGAAGCAATCAGCGAAGTAAACGACAAGCGTCAGATTAATGCTGACAACTGCGTAAGCTGCGGATCTTGCGCTTCTGTATGTCCAGTTGGAGCAATCTCAGAAGAGTAACAGCCACAAGCTGTTAAAGAACAAGGCTGTTCAGGAATGTTTTCTTGAGCAGCCCTTTTTTATGAAGCAAAAACTTTTTTTTATCTTAGTAACATTTTTTTCACTTTTTTACGCGCAGGCACAAAATTTTCCTCAAATTCCGTCTCTGGAATCGCGCGACTTTCTTTTTTCCCAATATCAGCAGGAAGTCCAGCAGTGCCAGAAAGATTTTTTCAAGTCAAACACAAGCGTTCCGACTTTCTATTCATACAAAGCAAAAAAAGGCGACACAATTTTTACCGTGGCGGCAAGATGCAGCATCTGGCAGGAAACTTTGTCAACCGCAAATTCCATAGAAAACAGCGGAGAATTTCTTGAAGGCAAAACAATAATTCTTCCTTCCGCGAACGGACTTTTTATCCCGGAATCTCCTGCAACTTCCATAGAATTTCTGCTTGCAAACGAACATAAAGAAAAAATTCTGCAAGGAACTTTCGAACAGTACAAAATAAATGCAAGACTTTTCTATTTTATTCCCGGAGAAAGATTCAGTCCGGCAGAACGAGCGTATTTTTTAAATCCCGGAATGTCCATGCCGCTAGAAAAAAGCATTCTTACTTCCGACTACGGAAAACGCCAAAGCCCCATAACCGGCAGATGGCAGTTCCACAAAGGAATCGACCTTGCAGCTCCGGCGGGAACAGCTGTATTTGCCTGCAAAACTGGAACTGTAAAATCCGTAGAAAGAGGAAACAGAATCTACGGAAACCACATCGTAATTTCCCACACAGGCGGAATGGAAAGCTCCTACGCCCATCTTTCTGAAATTCTAGTTGAAGAAGGAGAGGCAGTTTCAACAGGGCAGAAAATCGGCAAAGTCGGAACAACAGGACTTTCAACAGGCCCGCACCTTCACTTTGAAATAAAACAGAACGGTTCTTCATTAAATCCCGGAAAATACTTGAAATAAAAGAAATTACACTAGAAATCCGGGCGATTTAGGATTATAATATCAACATGAAATCTTGCATTGCTAGGAAAAACAAAAAAGTTTTCTCTTTGATGTTTTTGGCTTTCTGCGGAATTTTTCTGTCAAAAGCCGAGCCTTTCCGTGTGCGCAAGACAAATTTAATCGCAATCGATTCACTGTTCGAAAAAAAATCAGTTGAAGCCGGCGTGAACGATGCGGTTGTAATAAAACTTCCAGAAGACAAGACCTTTATAGAAGGAATTGAAATTTCAATAAAAGTTCCAAAAATTGTAGCTGAATGGCGGGATTCCGTTGCCTGGTCTTTGTATTCAGGAATTTCGCCAGCTCCAGACGCCAAGCTGATTGACTATACAGGAACAAGGGCGGAAGTCGGAACGTTCGGTGAAAGCCTAAGTTTTAATATAAAAGTTCCAACCAAGAAAAACAATTCAATAAAAAGCGACGCATATTCGTACACGGCGCAGATGATTCCTGCAAATGCCGACGGATTTTTGTTCTTTAGGCTTCAGCTTGCAATGAAAGGCTCAAGCGATTTAATTTCAAAATCAAAATTCAGCGTGTGCGCATATCCAATTCTTTCAAATGAAGGAAAAATTTCACTTGCCATAAAATCCCCGGAAAATGAGGAAGCAAAGGAATTCACTGTTTTTGTTGACGGAAAGCAGTCGGAACTAGGAAAAACTGACATTCTTGTTCCAGCAGGAAGCCACAACGTAAACATTGTAAGCGACTTTTACCGCAACGAAGTTCGCACAGTGAGCGTTGAGCAGGCAAAAACTTCAAGCATTGAAATTTCGCTCAGGGAAATAAAGCCAATAATCAGGCTCATTGCGCCGGAAGGCACAAAAATAACATTCGACAATGACGAATACACAGCTCCAGTGGAACAATTTTACACAACAAGCGGCGACCACACCGTAAAATTCATTGTTGGCGACTATGAAATAACAAAGACAGTTTCTGCATTGGACGGACGAAGCTACAATATTTCTGTAAACATTGACGCAAACATTGAAGAAACAGACGAATAAACCCTCAAATTCAATAAATTTTCAAATAATCATTTAAGTGTCATTGCCGTGCTTGACACGGCAATCTGCTGCAAAATTTCAATAGATTATCAACCGAGTTTATTTCAGAAACATCGCATGCAAGCCCGACAATAACATTAAACTACAAAACTCGAATTTCAGGCTAAACTGTAAAAAAAACAATTCAAGAAAAACGGAATGCGCTCCGATATATAAATTACCAGGTGTTCAATTTATCCCCTCCCACCCATTGGAGCCTGGATGCCAAAAGGCATGGCCGGTGTAAAAGCCGGTCTTTTTATTTTAAAGACAATTTGCTTTTTTAATGCAATTGGATTATCATTCTTTTAGAGGTAAAAATGCCAGAAACAAAAAACAGCCAGAACGACCAGATTAAAGAAATATGCATGCTTCTTTCAAAAATTCAGGACGAAAATCTTATATTTGATTTTTTCGGCTGTCTTTTTACAAAGTCTGAATTGAAGGATTTTTCCAAGAGATGGAGTCTTGTAAAGGAACTTGACGAAGGAACAACCCAGCGCGAAATTGCAAAAAAATACAATTTGTCTTTATGCAACATAACGAGAGGTTCCAGAGAAATGAAAAAGGAAAATTCAGCGTTCCAAAAAGTTCTTGCCCTCTTGAAATCGCTGAAATAACAACGAATACTTAACAAAATGCTGAATTTTTTATTTTATTGTCATTATCAGGCTTGACCTGATAATCCGCTGAAAATCCACAATAGATTCCCGTGTCAAGCACGGGAATGACAATTAAGAAGCCGTTTTTATTAAAAATGCTTTTTTAATTTTGCTCTAGTTTTTGTTTATAATTTTTGTCTGGGCATTTCCTGTTGCAATTTCAATAAAGCGCACAAAAAGTGAAACTTTGTTGTCTTCGTTCAAGTTTTCCCAGATTGAATTTGCAGTTTCTTCTATAGAAGTTCCGTCCAGTTCCAAAAGCTCAGGCTCGCCTTCAAAGCTAGGAAGAGGATTTCCGTTCTGCATATAAGTGTGAATATAGCGGCCGATTCCTGCGCGCGGATTTTCATAGTCAAAAGTGTATCTGTTTACAGAAGATTCGTTTCCGCAGTCGCTCTTTAAAATCGACATTGAAAAATTAAAGTTTCCGTTTTCAACTTCAAGCAATGCTGAAATGCGCGGTGTAAAATTCGGAGAGTCCGGCTCAAACTTTCTTGACTGCAATGATTTTTCAAAGCTAAGTCCGTTTTTAAGCCCGTCATAAACTGTGTCTGTCTGGTCGCCGTTTGTTACAATTGTCTTTGAGCCAAGAACTTTTACAGGCGCATAAATTATAAGACTTGGGTCTGTAAGTTTTGAAGGGTCAAATGCCTGTGTGCGGATTCCGTCTCCGTCTTCCACAAAAATTCTATTGCGGCTGTTTTCGCTTCTTCCCATAATCCAATAGGCAGAAACCGCGTATTTTCCGTCGGCGGATTTTCCCACAATAATTCCGCGTCCAGGATATTCATTTTTAGAAAGAGCCTCTTTCAATGTTTTTTGAATCATAATTCCTCCGAATGAATTTAGTATAGCATGAAATCGAAAGTTTGTGTATTGAAAGACAAAATGCGTGCAAAAGTTTTATGAAGTCCAATGAGGTCTCAAAAGTATCTTTTCTGTCATTTTCGGGCTTGACCCGAAAATCTAAATACATAATATATTGCAATCATTTAGAGATTGTTAACCGAGTTTCTTTCAGAAACATCGCAGTATCAAGTCTGGCAATGACATTTAGAACTTATTAGACATTCTCAGTTCCCCTTTACATTGACACTTGCATTTTACAATGATAAAATAGATTCACTTCTATTTATATATAAAAAGGATGAATCTTCTTATGGATCAAGAAAACAAAATCACTGAACAGAAAACAAAAAAAGACAGTTCAAAAATCGGAGCTGTAATCATACTTGTAATTTCGGCGCTGGTATTTCTTCCCTTTGGAGCTAGCGCGGTTTTTCAGTCAATCTTTAACAAGCAGAAGGTAAGCTCTTACGGTTCTTACAACGGAAAAAACATAACCTACGAGCCAGGCTCAGAATTTTTCATTGCAGTTTCAAATCTTGCGCAGTCATATCAGGCTAGCGGCTACAAAGTTGACGAAAATTCCTACTACCGCATTATGAGAGAAGCCTTTTATCAGACTGTAATCAACATGGCATTCACTGATTCAGTAAAAAAATCAGGCTACATTGTTCCAAAAGAAGCCGTAAACAGATTCGTAATTGAAAGATTCACAGATCCTTCAACAGGAAAATTCTCACAGAAAGCTTACAATCAGACAAGCGCAGTTGAACTTGAAAAACTAAGAAACGACATCGAAGGCAATCTTGTTTACAGACGCTATTTCTACGACTTGTTCGGAACTGACAATTCAGATTCTTTCAACGGCGCTCCATTGTACGGACTTAAAAAAAGCGGCGCGGAAAAGAAATTCCTTGCTTCAATGGGAGCAGAAAAACATTCATTTGACGCAGTTGCATTCAGCACAGCAAACTTCCCAAAAGAAGAAGCTGTAAAATTCGGAAAAGAAAACGCTGAAAAGTTCATCAAGTACGATCTTTCTGTAATTACTGTTGACGATGAGCAGGAAGCAAAAGCGCTTTTGAAGCAGATAAACGGAAACGAAATTACATTTGCAGATGCGGCAAGCGAAAAATCCCAGAAATATTATTCTGACGCAGAAGGAAAAAATGCAGGTGCATACCGCTATCAAATTGAAAATATGCTTGACAAGACAGAATCGCTTGCAGAGCTTGAAAAACTTCAGAAAGATGAAATCAGCGCAGTTATAAAAACAAAACGCGGATATTCAATATTCAAGTGCGACGGTTCTGTAGCGGCGGCGGATTTTGAAGACAGCGCAGTTCAAGACGCAGTTCTTGGCTACATAAATTCAAATGAAAAAAGCTACATTGAAAACTACTTCCTTGAGATTGCAGAAAACTTTGTTTCAGAAGCCGCTATTTCAAGCTTTGACAGCGCATGCAAAAAGTTCAATGTGGAAAAATCAGAAGTTCAGCCTTTCCCTGTAAACTACGGAAGCTCAAGCATTTATTCTTCTGTTTCTGAAACTGGACCGCTTGCAAGAATCGCTTCAAATGAAGAAGCATACAAGACAGCGTTTTCTTTAAAGCAGGATGAAATCAGCTCGCCGTTTATTCTTGGCTCAAACATTGTTGTTCTTAAATGCACAGGAATTCAGACTGACGAAGTGGAAGATGCAAGCGAAACAGAAATCCGCAACGCAGACTTGAACACAGCGAATTCCGCTCTTTTTGCAAATCCAAAAGTTGTAGATAATTTCTTTGCAACTTATATTACTCTTATGAGCGAAAACAAAAACAGGAAATAAATTGAACAAATCAGTTCAGGAGAAGCCCCGTCTGGTAAATGCCGGTCAGGGCTTTTCTGTTTTAAAGACAGTAGAATACAAAGGCCGCTTTTTATATTCAAAGTACAATCCTGCAAAGGCAATTGAAACTTACATAGACAAATTGCAGGTTTTGAGCGGAACTCTCATAATAGGCTGCTCTCCCCTTCTTTGGTACGGAATCGAAAAATTAAAATCAGTGCTGCCTGAAAATTGTAAAATCATTGCACTGGAAAATGACGAGAATCTTTTTGAGATTGCAATGCAAAACAACAGTGAAAACATTCCGTTATTCAAACTAAGTGAAGGCAAAAAAATAGATTCATTTGTAAGAAACATTTTAAAAGGCGGAAACATAAAGCGCGCATTGAAAATTGACTTTAGCGCAGGAATAAATTTTTCAAAGGAAAAGTTTGATTTTACACTCAACGCAATAAGCGAAGTAATCGGCACATTTTGGAAAAACAGAATTACACTTGTAAAATTCGGGCGTCTTTTTTCCAAGAATTTTTTAAGGAACATTGCGCGTCTTGAATATTCAAAAACATTGGAAGATGTTGCAAAAACAGTTTCAAAGCCGTTGCTAGTTTTGGGAGCAGGCGAAGGACTGGACAACTTGCCGTATTCAAATTTCAACCCAAGCGACTTTTTTATAATCGCAGTTGATGCCGCTTTGTCTCCACTGCTAGCAAGAAATATAACGCCGGATGCAGTTGTTACAATGGAAAGCCAGCTTGCAATCGAAAAGGCTTTTTTAGATGCAAAGAACAAAAAAATTCTTTTGTTTGCAGATTTATGCGCAAGGCCAGAAGCCACAAAAATTCTTGGCGGAAATATAATTTGGTTTGCAACAAAATATGCAGACGAAATTTTTTTTGACAATCTAAAAAAAGAAAATGTCATTAGAAATTTTATTGAGCCAATGGGCTCTGTTGGACTTGCGGCAACATACATTGCGCTAAAACTCAGAAGCAGTTCTTCTGTTCCAGTTTTTGTTGCAGGCTTAGATTTCAGCTATTCCGTAGGAACAACGCACGCAAAAGGCACAATGGCTTTAAAGCAGCGTTTTATAAATTCAGGTAGACTTACTCCAATTGAAAACTATGATGCGGCTTTTTCCATGGCGGCGCAAACTGTCATTTCAAAAAACGGAAAAAAAATATGCAGCACAAAAATTCTTTTGCAGTACGCACAGCAGTTCAAGTTGATGTTTAAAAATGAAAAAAATCTTTTTGACTGCTCAAGCACAGGAATAAATCTTGGAATACCACAAAGCAGCCTTTTCACAATAAAACAAAATCCGTCAAAAGAAAAATGCGAATCAAACCAAAATGCTTCAAACTTCTGTGAAAAGGAAAAAAGAAAACTTGAAGAACTTAGAAGCCTGCTTTCAGATGGAGAAAAATCGCCTTTTAGAAATAATTTGCCTGAAGAACTTTCTCTTAGCGAGCAGATAAAAAAACTTGCGGAAGAACGAGAATATCTTTTTCTGCATTTTCCTGATGGCTACTCATTCAAAATGGAGCAGTCGTTTCTAAAAAGAATCAGAGCAGAAACTGATTTTTTTATAAAGCAGCTTGAAATCACCATAAGGGAAAACAAGCCGCTTTAGTTTTCAAGAATCTTCTTTTTCCTTTAAGACAGCGAGGAATGCGCTCTGCGGAAGCTCTACGTTTCCTGCCATAAGCATTCTCTTTTTTCCGGCTTTTTGCTTTTCAAGAAGCTTGCGTTTTCTAGTTACGTCTCCGCCGTAGCATTTTGCAAGAACGTCTTTTCTAACAGGATTTACAGTTTCTCTTGCAATTATCTGGCTTCCGATTGCGCCTTGGATTGCAACTTTAAACTGCTGCCGGGCAATTTCTCCTTTTAGGCGTTCACAAACAACTTTTGCACGTTCAACGGCACTCGGTCTGTAGCAAAGCTGAGCCAATGCGTCAACTGGCTTTGAATTTATGAGAATATCAATTTTTATCAAGTCAGTCGGACGGTAGTCAATAACTTCATAATCAAAACTTGCATATCCGCGACTGTAAGATTTCAGCTTGTCATAAAAATCAAAAAGAACTTCGGAAAGCGGCATTTCATAAGTAAGCTCAACGCGCTTTTCATCAAGGTACTGCATATTTTTTTGTGTTCCGCGCTTTAGACGGCAAAGTTCCATGATAGAGCCAAGATATTCGGCAGGAGTAATTATTGAAGCTTTTATGTACGGCTCTTGCGACGACTCGATTTTTCCTTCAGGATAATCAGCAGGATTGTCTACAAAAATTTCTTCGTGACCGGGAATTTTTACCTTGTACTTTACGCTTGGAGCTGTAAAAATTACAATCTGGTCAAAATCCCGCTCAAGACGTTCCTGAATTATTTCCAAGTGAAGCAATCCCAAAAATCCGCACCTAAAGCCATTTCCAAGCGCAAGGGAATTGTCCTTTTCATAAATAAGAGACGCGTCGTTAAGCTTAAGTTTTTCCATTGCCTCTTTTAGCTCTTCGTAATCATTTGAATCAATCGGATAAATTGAAGAGAACACAACCGGCTTTACTTCCTTGAAGCCCGGCAAAGGGGAAGCGGCGGGCTTTGAGGCAAGAGTTACAGTGTCGCCAACGCTTACATCGCTTACAGTTTTTATTCCGGCAATAATGTAGCCAACGTCTCCAGCTTCAAGAACTCCAGTTTCTTCATATTTGATTTTGAAAACACCAACCTGCTCCACTTTGTAGTCAGTGTTGTTGCTCATAAAGCGGATTATGTCGCCAGTTTTTACACGGCCTTCCATTACTCTCAAATGCACGATAACACCGCGGTACTCATCATAGTGACAGTCAAAAATCAAAGCCTGAAGCGGCGCATTCACATCACCTTTTGGCGGCGGAAACTTTGTAACAATCGCTTCAAGCAAATCGTCAATTCCTTCTCCTGTTTTCGCGCTGACAAGCTGAGCTTCAGAAGATTCAAGTCCCAAGTCGTGGTCGATTTGCTTTTTTACAGATTCGACATCTGCGCTTGCAAGGTCAATTTTATTTATGACAGGAACAATTGTCAGGTCGTGCTCCATCGCCATGTAAAGGTTGCTCACGGTCTGGCTTTCAACACCTTGGGTAGCATCAATAAGAAGCAAAGCGCCTTCACAGGAAGCAATCGCGCGGCTTACTTCATAGCTAAAGTCAACGTGGCCCGGCGTGTCAACAAAATTCAGTTCGTAGTCATGTCCATCTTTTGCCTTGTACGGAATTGTAACGGCCTGGCTTTTTATTGTAATTCCACGCTCGCGCTCAATATCCATGTTGTCAAGAATCTGATTTTTCATCTGGCGGTCTTCAACGATTTTTGCTTTTTGAATAAGCCTGTCCGCCAAAGTTGATTTTCCATGATCAATGTGCGCTGTAATACAAAAATTCCGCTTATACTTTAATTCTGTCATTTTTATTCCTTTTTTCGGTTTAGTTTTAAAAATAATACGGGCTGTCCAGTCCTGCTGAAAATCCGAGACTCACATCAAGATAGCCGTTTTTTCTTTTCTTTGCGTAAAGCTTTATGTATGCGGCTTCTTTTTCTGGACTGAAATCAACTCCAAGAAGCTCGATAGGATCATTTTCGCTGAATCCGGTTTCATCCGCAACAGAGCCTTTTATAATTTTTACAATAGAATATTTTTTCTTGTTTGAAGGCGAAACTCTTACCATCTTCATTCCGAACATCGGATAAAAAGAATTTTCAAGCGAATCACGCTTAAAAAATTCATATCCCGGAGACGACGGACGTTTTTCAAGGTAAACAATTTTTTCAGACACAGTTCCATCCAAAGACAAAATTCCAAGCTTTATTATAATTCCAGAAGGCTGCTTCATAAATGCAATCTGCAAATCCGCAAGCGAATTAATTTTTTCGCCATTAACGGAAATCACAACATCATCTTCTTGAATTCCTGCGCGGTCTGCGCTTCCGCCCGGCAAAACATAAAAAACAGTAACACCTTCATTTTTTGCGCCTGAACCTGGAAGTCGTTTTGTCTTTCCATAAGAAGCAACCCAAGGATGCTCGCGCTCGCCTCCATTAAACAAAAACGGAAGCTCATTCTTTAAATATTCAACAGGAATTGCAAAGTTAAGTCCTTGAAAATTCTGAACTCCGGCAAAAACAACAGCCTGAACCCTGCCCTTTTCATCAATCAAAGGTCCGCCGGAATTTCCGCTGTTAATAGCCGCATCAACTTGAAAAACAGTTCCAGCCGTAAAAAGCTGTCTGTCCGTTGAAGAAATAATTCCGCTTGTCAAAGTTTTTTCAAGTCCCAACGGAGAGCCAATCGCATAAACTTTATCGCCCACAGAAAGGTCGCTGCTAGAACCAAGGGCAAAAACATAAGGCGCATCGATTTCAGTTTTTAAAAGAGCCAAATCTAAAGTCTTGTCATATCCAACAACTTTCGCAGGAATTCTTGTGTCTGGGTCTTCCGCAAGTTTTATATAGAGCCTAGAAAATCCTTCATATTTTTTGTCAACCATGTCAGCTATAACATGATGATTCGTTACAATGTATCCGTCCTTTGAAATAAAAAATCCGCTTCCCAAAACAGCATCCGCATAGCCTATTCCGCGCTGAATTTTTATTCCCTTGTCAACAAAAACTGTTACCGTGCCTTTTATCATGTCGGAAACAGCCGCATTTGAAACGGAAGGAAAAGAACTGCCCGGAACATTTTTGTAAGCTAAATTTTCCAATTCAGTTTTTGACTTTGGAATTGAATTAAGTTCAGAATATCCTGCCGCTTCCAAAGACAAATAATATCCAAGCGCATCAAAATATTTTTCTTCATCTATAGCGCGAATGCAAGATTCTACACAAATTTTAGTTGTCTGCTCAAAAATCTGCCTGCATTTTTCATTTGAAGAAATTTTATCATACAAAAGTTTTGCGCGCCACAAAGATTTTATTTCATTTTCTTTTGAAAGTTTTTCAATAAGATCGATTTCAATGTCAACTGCGCGTTCTTCACTGTAATCAACAGGAACAAAAATTTCACTGCCACCTTTTATTGTTCCGCAGGAAAAAACAAGCAGAACGCAACCAATCACAAAAAATAAGCTGAAAAATTTTTTAATTTTTATTTTCATTTTCTATTAAAATTCCAAAGTCAAATTTTTCAATACGGATACAAAGCACCGACTGCGTTTCATTTTCAACTGTAATCATGGAAAAGCCTTGAACATTTTTTTTGTCAAGCTCTGATTTTGCATTTTTTGCCAGCGCAGAATATTTTTTAGAATCGAAAGAATTATTTTTTAAGAGCCAGTAAAAATTTGAATCAGCATCTTTATAAACAAAAAATTCTTCTTTTCCATTCGTTACTTTTTGCGGAACATTATTTTCAAATTTTACAGTAACAAGATTTTTTTCTGGAACTGTATAGAACATTGACTCTTCAGAAATTCCGTCTGGATAAACAACATGGCGGACATTCCATTTGCCATCTCCGTCCGTGTCCCAAGAAGAAATTTTTCCGTTGTTCTCCAAATATTCTTCAGTAAAATCAGGAATCGTATCTTTGTCTCTGTCAATCTGAATCATCTTAAGATAAAATTCCGCATTTTCAGCTGGAAGCCCAAAAAGATTTTTTACAATCTGCCGCTCATCTTCAAGCGAATGGAAATTCATTTTTTTATCTGAATCAACTGAATAAAATTCTGTAGCTTCAAAAATTCCGTCTTTATCAAAATCAACAGTTCTTAAAACCGGAATATTATTTTCAAAATGCGCCTGAGCATAAAGCGTGCCGTCAGCCGAATAATACAACGCCTGCTGAATATTTCCATTCAAAAGAACAAACCGAATTTTTTCATTTGAAGAAGTTGTAATCTCAAAATCAGAAGCAGAATCAAGAAGCTTGGCAACATTTAATTTTTGCTCATCATTTTTTACAGTTGGAATAAAAAAATCAAAGGCAAACTTTTCTGAAATTTCAGAATCACACTCAATCAAAACTGGAGACCACTTCAATGTTTCTGGGACAAAATTAAATTTTTCAACAGGAATTTTTTCTTGAAGAAATTCTGCATAATTTAAATACGGAAAATTTGCCCAAGAAAAATTCATTTTCATTTCTCTGCAATATCCAGAAACCGGCGTTCCAAAATCGCACTGAACATTCCATTCAAGCTCGCCATCCTGATTTTTATCAAATGAAATTTCTTGAGGACGTCCACGCGAAAATTTTACAATTAAATTTTCAATTCCGTCTTTGTCAGTGTCAAAAGAAAACGAACCAGAAAAAGCTTCAAGCCGTTTTTTTACATTGTCGCAAGAATCATTTTCTGAAAGCCGCAAAATAAAATCTTTAAAAATCTCATAGTCAATTTTTTCATCTGCGAAGCTAAAAATGTAATCGACTGCCTCCTGCTCGCCAATAAGATTTTCATTCAAAGCTTCCTTGGCATAAAGCGGATGCTTAAAACCTTTTGCATTGAAAGATTTTAAAATTCTATTTTTATTTTCGCCGGAAGAAAACAAAGCGGAATAAATTTCAAGTTCTGAATTTTCAGGCTCAAGCTGCAAATAAAAATCCAGCTGGGAAACAAAAAACGAAGCAAGCCTTTTTACGGTCGCATTAGAATCATTTGGATTTTCATTTTTAAAAAACACAAGCGGAAACCTTGTATCGGAAGGATAAATTCTTCTTGCACCGTCAATTTTATTTCGTGCCTTAGAAACAGAAGCAGAATCGTTCAATCTGTAAAAGCATTTTATTCTAATCAATTCTGAATCGGAAGAATACAAAAAAGGCTGGCTGTCCAAAACTTTTAACGCCTCGGACATTTTTCCAGTATCGCAAAGAATGTCCGCATAAAAAAGGCGCGCATTGTCGCGGTTGTAATTTGACCAGCTGTCATTTTTTATCGCATTTTCAATCAACGGAAGAACCGCAGCTTTTGTTTTTCCCAAAGCATTTTCAGAAACAGCATACAAATACCACAAGTCCGAAATTGAATCATCGTATGCAATTCCAAAGCAAGCCTGGCTTTTTGCAGCTTCCCAGTTTTTTTCAAAAATATAATTTGAAGCGGTTTCCAAACAACGCAAGGCAGTTTTTTTATTCGCAAGTTTTGAATTTTCATTTTCAGCAAAAGAAAAATTTATAAAATTCAAAAAAGCAAAAATAAATAAAGTTCTTTTTAAAATATGCAGCGATTTCAATTTTTTTTCCTGTTGCATTTTCATTTTACAATCCAGTCTTTAAATCCAAAAAGACTTCCCCACACACAGCAAATTTCCTGACAGATATTTTGAATCAGCGGAATTGAATCTCTCATCTTTCCTGCTTTCCAGTCATCCAAAATTTTTGAAACTTGCCTAAAAGAACCGTCCGCATTTTTTACAAAGTCGTCCGGCTGCCTGCTTCTAAAAACAAACGGAAATCTCAAATTTTTCAAGCAAACCTCAGACGAGCCAGTTCTTAAAAAAATTTTATCATCATGCGAAAAAACTTCAAAAGAAATTTCTCCAGCCTGATAAATTCCATTTTTTTCTATTATAACAAAAAAACCGCTTTCTGTCGCTACTTTTCTTTTCTTTTGAATTAAAAACCTTCCGTTGCAAAATGAAAACTCAAGCCCGCCGCATTCTGTTTTCCCGGCATTTTCAAAACATCCAGAAGCCAAACTGGATACAAAAGCGTAAGGAATTCTTTCGGAAGCTTTTACAAAATCGATTCCTTTAAAAATTATTCTGATTTTTATTGCAAG
>CAVKBG010000016.1:6618-29408 GCA_963654755.1 Desulfovibrionaceae bacterium | reverse complement strand
CAAAGATTCGGAGAGCCTTGCAAAAAGCGCATGGCAAGAGTTTCAATCTGATCATTTTTATTGTGGGCAAGGCACAAAAAAGAAATTTTTTCAGTTTCTATAAAATCTGAAAATTTTTCATATCGAATTTTTCTAGCGGCATCTTCCACGGAAGTCTTAAGTTTTTTTGCAAGAGAAAAAATTTCGCCCGGAGCCACATCATAGCGAACGCATTTCACATCAAGGGAACGGCAGACAGATTCAACATAATCGGCGTCAGCGGAACTTTCCTCGCTGCTTCTGATATTGTGATTCACAGTAACAACCTTTAGTTGAATATTTAAAATTTTTTTCAACGCAACAAGAAGCGAAATTGAATCAGCTCCACCAGAAACCGCAACTCCAGCGCAAGTGCAAGAATCAAGATTTGTCTTTATCTCGGCAAGGCACAAGTTTAAATTTTGCAGAACCTTAGCCTGAAAATCCAAAATAAATTCCATACTCGTCAAACTTAAAAAAATCCATAAAAAACACAACAAAAAATCCCCCTGCAAAACACAGAGGGATTCTATTCAGAAATTAAAAAATCTCATAATGCGATTTTTAAAAACTGATTATTTTTTTGGAGGTGCAATCGAAACAACAAGAGCTGCAGGATCAGAAAGAACTTCGATTTTATCACCAAGGTTAAAATCAGCAATTGTAAATTTCTGTCCAATATCAAGCTTAGAAACATCAGCTGAAATAAATTCTGGCAAATCCTGTGGAAGAGCCTTTATTTTGATTTCAGGAACGTGCTTAACCATGAATCCGCCTTTAAGAACTCCAGCAGCAGTTCCAGAATAACGAATCTTGTAAACATAAGCAAATTTCTTCTGGCCGCTTACAATGTGGAAATCAGCATGAAGAGATTTGTCAGTTTTAATATCATATTCTGTATCTTTTATAAATGCCTTGTTTTCAACACCGTCAATTTTCAAAACAACAAGTGTAGTTTTTGTAATTGATCTCCAGGCTTTTGAAAATTCATTGGCATCAATTTCAAGCATAAAGGATTCACCTTTTTCATTGTATGCAACTGCCGGCATTTTTCCCTGTGCACGAAGTTTTTTTGCATATTTTTTTCCTGATTCCGTGCGAGTTGTTGCATTAATAACAAACTGTTCCATTTTTAGAACTCCTTACAAATTTTAAAATATGTATAAAACTGGGACGGCTGGACTCGAACCAGCGGAATGATGGCACCAAAAGCCATTGTCTTACCACTTGACGACGTCCCAAAATATATGTGGACTAAAAACTTATTCTTCAGAAGAACCAGTTTCTATATGTCCCGCATTATATTCTTCAAGAATTTTGGACTGAATCGCATTGCGAAAGTCCGGGCTGATTGGATGAGCAACATCCTTGTACTCACCATTTGCAGTCTTACGGCTTGGCATTGCAATAAAAAGTCCAGAAGATCCTTCAATAATCTTTACATTGTGAACAACAAAGCAGTCGTCAAATGTAACAGTAACATAAGCCTTTAGCTTTCCTTCGCCTTCAACTTTGCGGATCCGAACATCTGTAATCTGCATAACAATCTTCCCTCTTTATAATAAAAATCTATAAAACCGCAGGCAAACGCCTTTGATTTTCATTTATCAAGCCATAAAGCTTGCATTTTATTATATCAGCCGCCTAAACAAAGCGCAAGATTGAATTCTTTTTCAAGAAGAACTTTCGCTTTTAAAGCCGTTTCTTTTTTTTCAAAAATGCCGAACACAGTCGAACCAGAACCGCTCATGTCAGCAAAATCTGCGCCACAAGACTTGAGCTTAACTAAAGCCTCAGCAATTCCTGCGTATTTTTTTGAAACAGGAACTGTAAAATCATTTTTAAAGCTCCAGTTTTTTACAGGCAGATTGTAAATTTCTTCAAGCGAAATTTTTTTCCGCCTGCTTTCCAAATCAAGAGTTTCATCCACAAGAGCATAAGCATCTTTTGTAGAAACGCCAACAGTTGGAAAAACCAAAAGCACAGAAAAATCACTTCTATGCTGTATCTGCCTAACTTTTTCTCCACGGCCTTCAACTACAGCTGCAAAAGGCTCAAACTTGCTGAACCGTTTTCCATCTTGCGCTGAAAGTGCATAAGTAAAGAAAAAAACATCGCTTCCGACTTTTCCTGCAATTGCAGAAAGAGAATCAATACCAAGACCAGCTTTAAATAGATTGTTTACGGATTGAATAAAAGAAGAAGCATCACTTGAGCCGCCCCCCAATCCACCGCCGGCAGGAATTCTTTTCTTAATTGAAACATGAACTCCCGAATCTATGCCAGTCAGCACGCAGAAAGCTTTGTACGCCGCAGTTATTGTATTTTGCTCTGGAAGTTTCATTCCAAAAGACTCAACTATGCAAGTATTTTTTTTATCAGTTTTAGAAACACAAATTTCATCAAACAAACCGACTGTTGTAAAAACACTATGCAACTCGTGATAACCGTCTGCACGCTTCGGAAAAATCTCAAGTCCAAGATTTATTTTCGCAGGCGCTAAAACAGTTATACTGTCAGACATACGCAAATATTATAGTGTTTTATTTTATTCCTTGTCAATAAGAAGAACTGAATTATGTATGTTTCTTTGTAAAAAAATAAAATTCAATTGACAAAAACATAACAGTATTTTACTCTTTACATGAGGCTTTGTCAGCGGCAAACTAAATTACAAAAAGGAATATAGCAATGCTCAATGACGACGATGTTGAATTTTCATCAATGACCGGGTTTTCTTATGAAGACGATGATTTTTCAGAGGAAATGTCTGATGACAATTTTGACGACGATTTCGAAGATGACGAATATGAAGATGATTTCGAGGATGATTTCCTAGAAGAATCTGACAATTACGACGAGCCTTATGACGATCAAGAGCCGGAAGACGGCTACGACAATAGAATCCACGGATTTGACGATGGATTTTACAATGATGAAGAAGAAATAGAAGAGGATTCAGATCCTGCTGACATGAAAGGTTAAATTTATAAAAGCATTGGCTGGATTTATGTTGTCTTGCCAATGCTTTTTTTTCACAAAAAGTTTTTTATTTCAACAACAATTTTTTTCAGTCTATAAATTCGTGAAATAGTTTTTTTGCATCGATTCCGTTGATAATTTTTCCGTCATCATAAACTTTCAAAAGATTTGCCTTTCCATCTGTAAGCTGCTGGCTCGTTATTCCGTAGCGAATAGAAAGTCCGGCTTCAAGCAACGCAGAATAATGGTCGGCAACACGAACCAAGCGTCCGTCCACTGGATTGTATTTATCTTCATTGAATGCGGAATTCAGCTCTTCAAAACTTACAGGAAGCACACAGCCGTCAAAAACGCATCTGTTCATAAATTCATCGCTAGTAAAATAAAGTATTTCATCGCAATAAAATTTTTCCATGAGCGGAACAAGCTCTTTTGAAACAATTTTATCTTCAATGTCTTTTACAATCGCAGGAAGTCCGTCAGTCGCTCTTTTTACAGGCGAAATTATATCGCGCGTAACACTTTCAGGCAAATCATGAAAAAGCCCGGAAAAAAAGTTGTTGTAAAGACGTTTTGAGCACATTTTCACACCAGAATCCCGGCACAAAAGCAAAGTCAAAATCGCAACAAAAAAGCAATGGCCAAGAACTGAAGTCCGCGGCACTCTCGGAGTTTGATTCCATCTTGTCTGAAAACGAAGCTGCTCAATTCGCATTAAAAATTCAAATGGCTTTTGCTTTGTAATTAAAAGCTGAAGTCCACGCAAATCAAGGTATTTCTGCAAGTCGGCATTGAGTTCTTTTCGGATTGAATCAAGACGCTCGGTTTCGTTCACTGGAGAAATCATTTCAAGTTCACGCAAAGTTGAATATTTATGCGCCGCCCGGAAAATTTTCACAGTAAGAGGAAGCTCTTTTTTTTCAGCGGAAAAACTGCTTAAATCCTTCAAATAGAATTCGAACTTTTTATAAAGTTCCTTGTCGTCAATTAAATCTTTGTAACGCTCCAAAACCCATTCATTAAGGCGAGCGTATTCTTCTGGATATTCATTTTTTATAAGAGTCTGAACCGGGCTTTTTATATCGCAAAGCTGGATTTTTCTAAGCAAATCAAAAAGGCTTGCATAAATCAGCCATTCCCAGTCAATTTTTGCGCCGAGATTTTCTTCGTATTTTGCAATTATGTACGCAACAACTGTTTTTTCAGCATGCTTGTCCATTTCGATTATTTCAAAAGGACGAACCAAATCATTCCAGCGTTCAATAGAAAATGCTTCGAAAATTTTCAGCGTAAATTCTTTTTTCATTATTTTGAGCTTCCGGCTTTTACGTCGGCTTCCATTTTGGTTTTCCAGACAAGCGCTTTTTTTCTTATGTTTTCGGATTCTGTGTTGTCGCCGAGAGCCATTGCAATCCTTCTGTTTGCAATAAGAAGATTTATCGCCATCCGCATATCGTCAAGCCGTCGGGAGGCAAGCTCGTAACGGTCCCTGTATTCCATCGCGCATTTGTCCAAAAGGCTGCGCAAAAGCCTGATGTAAGTTACAGTTGTTTCGTAAACTGGAGAATTGTGGTCAAAATAATCTTTGCAAGACTGCTTCATGTCTATAAAATTTTTTGCAACAACAGCGTGACGGCCGCGCATTTCAACAAAGGATTCTTTCCATTTTGAATTTTCGCCAAAAGCTTCAACAAGAAGATCAATTGCAAGCCCGATTTTTTTTACAATGTCAAGTTTTCTTCCGACTGGAACAAAAGCAACAGAAGCCAAGCGGCTTTCCAAATCAGAAAACGGACAGTCAACAATATTTGTAACAAGCTCTTCAAGATAAATTATAGACTTATAAATTGATTTTCTGGCATCGTTAAGAGTGTCGTTGTTTTTTGTTTCAAGCATTTCAAGCGATATGCTGTTTATGCTCATCTGCAAAGTCGCCGTGTAAATCATTTCCTCGCAAAGAAAAATTTTCTTTTCTTCAATTCCTTCCTTCGCACTTCTAAGTGCAAAAGATTCGTCCTTTTCTTTTTTCAGGCAATCGTTGATTTTTTCTTTTATAGGGCGGACTCTTTCATTAAATTCTTTTCGCAACTCATCTGATATAGCCATTACCTTCCTCCGAATTTTTGCAGCATGGCAGCTGCGTGTTCAAGCGACTGTGAAGAATCTGAATCTCCAGACAACATTCTCGCAATTTCTTTTACGCGTTCTTCTCCAGAAACTGCAAAAATATTTGAAGCTGTTGTATTTCCTTCCACGCCTTTTTGAATCTTAATTTGATTATCGGCATAAACGGCAATGCTCGCAAGATGTGTTATGCAAAGAATCTGCTTTTTTTCCGCAAGTTTTTTCATGTGGCTTCCAACTGAAACCGCAACCTCTCCGCCGATTCCAGTGTCAATTTCATCAAAAACAAGAGTTCCCGCCAAGTCTCCGTCTGAAAGGATTGTCTTCAACGCAAGCATTACACGGCTAAGTTCACCGCCAGATGCGATTTTTGCAAGCGGATTCAAAGGAGAACCAGGATTTGCGCTGATTAAAAATTCAATGTTGTCCATTCCATAAGGACCGCATTTTTGCTCAACCGCATTTCCTTCTTTTTCTGTAAGTCCAACACGGAATTTTGTGTCTTTCATTCCAAGGCTGCAAAGAATTTTTTCTACATCGTTCGACATTTTTTCCGCAGCGGATTTTCTTTTTTCACTAAGCGATTTTGCAAAAATATAAACTTTTTTTTCAAGTTCTGAAATTTCTTTTTCCAACGCCGATTTATCCAAAGCAGAACCGCCAAGCTCTTCAAGCTGCCTAGAAGCATTTTCAGCATAAGAGAGAAGATCTGCAACAGATGAATTTCGTCCTGTATATTTTTGCTTCAATTTAAAAATAAGCTCAAGCCGCTCCTGAACCTGCTCAAGCCGCTCCGGGTCAAAAACAAGCGAACTTGCATATCTTCTAAACTCGCCTGCAATATCGTCAATTTCGTAAAATGCAGACTGAAGCCGATTTTCCAAAGATTCAAGAGATTTGTCAGAATCCAAGGCTTTTGACGCGGTTCCGCAGATTTTTTTCAGCAGGGAAATAATTCCGTTTTCACCTTCGCCTTCAAAAGCGGAATTTATTTCTTCAATATCAGCGTAAAGTTTTTCAAATGACGACAATCTGTTTTCTTCGGCTTCAAGCTCCTCGTCTTCCCCAGCTTTTAAATTCGCATCGGAAATTTCAGAAACCGCAAAATTCAGCATATCGATTTTTGCATTTCGCTCAGATTCATTGCTGTTTAAATTTTCAAGAATTTTTCTTTTTTCAACAAGCTGATTATAAATTGAAGTAAATGATGAAACTTCGCCGACAATTTCAGCGTAAATATCAAGATAACGGCGGTGCTCGGCAACTTTCATAAGCGACTGCTGCTCGTGCTGCCCATGAATGTCAACAAGAAATGCAGAAAATTCGGAAAGAACCGCTCTTGTTACAGGAGTTCCGCCAATCCAGGCTGAAGATTTTCCATTGTCGCGGATAACACGCCGGATTATTATGCGGTTTTCTTCGGATTCAATTCCGTGCTCGTCAAGCCAAAGAAAAGTTTCTTTGTTTTCAAGGAAAAATACGCCGGAAACTTGGGCTTCATGGCAGCCAGCGCGAATTTGTTCTGTGCCGGATTTTCCGCCGAGCAAAAAGGCAAGGCTTCCAATGAGGATTGATTTTCCAGCTCCAGTTTCACCGCTTAAAACAGTAAAGCCTTTTTCAAATTCGATGTGCGCGCTTTCAATAAGAGCAAAATTTTTTATATCAAGTTCTTCAAGCACGTGGACCTCCTGACCAGTTTAGTTTGCTCTGCAATGCTGAAAAAAATTTTTCCTGCGTAGAACAAATAAGCTTTGCCCGAAATTCTGGTATTTTCAAAATCAAAACATCGCCTTCTTTCAGCTCAAAATCAATCTGACCATCACAAGTCAAAGAAGCGTCTGAACGGCTGCTCATCAAAGTTATTACAATTTCGCCCTTTTCTCCAAAAACCAACGGTCTTGCAGACAAACTGAAAGAGCTCACAGGCGTCAAAACCAAGGCTGAAAGTTCCGGCTCCACAATCGGTCCGCCGGCAGCAGCAGAATAAGCAGTAGAACCGGTCGGAGTTGAAACAATTATTCCGTTTGTTTTAAAAGGTCCTAAAAGAGCATGGTTGTAAGCCACATTTAAATTTACAAGATGCGAAGAAGGACAGCTTGAAATAACGCAGTCATTCATCCCGCAGCATCTGAAAACTGTTTTTCCATTTCTCAAAACTTCACACTGAACAAGAGAGCGGCTGCTTACGTAGCATTTTTCTTTTAAGAAAAGTTCTAGTTCTTTTTTCCAATTGTCTTTTGGAACTGCGGCAATAAAACCAAACTCTCCTAAATTTATCGGGAAAACAGGAATTCCTAAAGGCGCGCATCCACGGCAGGCAAACAGAACAGTTCCGTCGCCTCCTAAAGTTACAACAAAATCATAGCCTGAAAAATCAATGTCAAGAATTCTTGAGCGGACTTCTTTTCCGTCATATAAAAAAAGCGAATTTTCAATATTTTCTTTTTTCAAAAACACTGAAATTTCATTTCCCAAAAGCTCAGCATTTTCTTTAAAAGAATTAGCTATGATAAGACATTTTTTCATGGCAAAGAAGACAAAACCTTTACAATCTGAGCCGCATCTTTTTGACCCAGCCGAGGATACAACGGAAATAATGCGCAGCGCAGCAAAAGTGAATTCGCGCAAATACATTCAGAAGAAAATTCTTCCTGTCTAAGAGCAATTATAGAATTTTCAAATGCTTGGCGAATTTCAATATTTTTTTTCTGAGCATAAGATTTCACATCTTTAAATCCAGAATTCAATACTAAAGGAAATGAATAAATTGTAGATCCATCTTCCGCCGCACGCACAAAAGTTTTATGCCTGCCAGACATCACAGCCCTTGAAAACAAAGCAAACAGCTCGCGTCTTGTTTTTTCATTCCGCGAAAATTCTTTTAACTCAACAAGCGCCAAAGCCGCATTCATATCAGGCAAAATATCTGTAGAAGGCGCTTCATCCGCAATGTGCTTTAAAACTGTCCACTCACGTCGATTTGGAGCTATAAGCAATGCGCCTCCGCCAGAAGTTACAATATCCCGGTCTTCCATTCCAAGAATAGCATAAAGGCCATACATTCCGGCTTTTTTTCCTACAGCGGCTTTTTGTTCTTCGCCTTCTTTTTTTTCAGGCTGTTCTTCAGCAGGATAAGTTGCAAAAACCGACTGCGAAATATCTTCAACTATAGGAATTCCAAGTTCCAAAAATGATTTTATTTCAGGAAGAATTCCCATTGTTTCATTTAAAATCAAAAGCCTGCCGCCACTTTTTATGCACTTTTCAACAGACTCAACTGTTACAAGTCCTGTTTCCTCGCAAACATCAGCAGCAAGAACTTTATATCCCAATTTTTCCGCAGTAAGAAGCTGATAAGACGGAGCAAGCGCGCTTACAATAATTCCGCTTTCTTTAGGCAAATCTAAGGCTTTAAAAATGTATTCCAATGCAATTGAAGGACTTCTTAAGGCAACTGCGCCGTCAAATCCAATCAGTTCTTTTGCAGTCTGAACAAGCCTTGTGTTCATTTCGCCAGGTCCGATTTTTTCATCAACCATGCAAGTAAGAACAGCTTCCATTTCTTTGCGGCGGATTGTAGAACTATAAGTATGAATCATTTTAAATTCCTTAAAACAAAATATTCACAGAAACAATAATCCTAGTTCCGCACAAAAGCAAATTAAGCGGACAAAAGAGAAGGTGTTCTGAGAAAAACAAACATGAACAGAAATCAGACAGCTTCCGGCTCAAGAATTTTCTGAAGTTCCTTTGCGCTGAACAGTCTGCGTGTATCAAGAATAATAAGATAATTATTTTCCTGACGAACTACGCCGTGAATATATTCAGTGCCAATTCCGCTGAGCATCTGTGGCGGAGGCTTAATTTCATCGCCTTGAACAGGAACAACACGCGCAATTCTATCTATAATAATTCCGATTTTATTTCCTTCAATATCAAGAATAATAAATCCGCCTTCATCCTCGCCGATTTCATCATCTGAAGCCTTCGCCATTTTCTTGATATAAAATCTTTTATGCAGATTTATTATGGGAATGACTTCTCCGCGCAAATTTATAATACCTTCAACATAAAAAGGAGCATTCGGAATAGGACGCACATTTTGAATCTTAACGATTTCCTTGACATCCATAATGTCCACACCATAAAGCTCATCTCCAAGCTGAAAAGTTACAAGCTGCAACAATGTATCTTCATCTGCCATAGATTTCTCCCATGAATCCATAAAGATTTTAAAGCTAATGCTTCTATTATTTTAATTCATAAAACAATTCTAGTCTACTACAAATAAAGCCAAAACGTCTACTTTTGAAATTCCGGCGTTTTTCAAAATCTCACAGCAGCTTTCAACTGTAACGCCCGTTGTCAAAACGTCGTCAATTAAAAGCACTTGTTCAGGCAAAGAATTTCCAAAGCGAAGACGTTTCAAGAGTTTTGACTCTGTATAAATTTTTCCTTTAGAAGACAAACGTTTTTTTCTGTCCAGTTTTTTCTGCTGAATTTTTTCAGTGCGTTCCAAAAGCTTTAGAATTTTATAGCCGAATTTCACTTTTAGAATTTCAGAAAGCTCTTCAATTTGATCCCAGCCTCTCGACTTTATTTTTCCAGGACGAGGCGGAACAGGAACAATGAAAATATTTTCTGAAATTCTTTTTTTTATTACGGAATTGCAAATTTCAGCAAAGAAAAGCGAAAGGCTTCTTTGATTTTGCATTTTCCATTCAAACAAAAGAGTTTTTGCCCAAAGTCTGTAAGGAAAAACTGGAACAACTTTATCTGAATTTTTCAGAATGCGCTCCTCACGGCAAGACATGCAGATTTCATCTTCGCTGATTAAAGATTTTCCGCAGATACGGCATTTTTCGCAATGAGAATTTTCCGCTTCATAGTAAAGTTTTTTAGAGCACGAAATGCAAATTTTTCCATTGAAAGTGGAATTTCCGCAGACACAGCATTTTCCATTTCCAAACATGAAGTTCAAAACAAGCATTGCAAAACGCTTAAAATCATAAATTGTAAATTTTCTAAAAGTCATCAATATATGATTACGCGAAAAATAAAAAAAATGCAGTTTTCACAAAAAAAATTATTTTTCAGCCAGACTTTTTTTCCATCGTAAAATATTTTGCAACGCAGCCATGGGAGTCATGTTGTCAATGTCGCAAGAAAGAATTTCGTCAAGCACAAGCTCCTCTTCAGAAAACAACGAGCCTGAAAAAATTTCGACTTTAGGTTTTGAAATTTCTTCTGTTTCAGTTTCTGGAATTATAACGGACGCATCGCCTTGAATTTTTTCCAAGATTTTTCCTGCGCGCTCAATAACTGATTCAGGAATTCCTGCAAGACGGGCAACATGAATTCCGTAGCTGTTTTCACTTGAACCTTCAACAACTTTTCTAAGGAAAACAATATCGCTGCCGTTTTCTGCAACAGCCATGCAAAGTCTTTTTAATGATTTATGTTCCAGTCTTGTAAGTTCGTGGTAATGCGTTGCAAAAAAAGTCTTGCACTTCAAAGTATTTAAAAGATATTCGCTTACGGCCCAGGCAATTGAAAGTCCGTCTTCAGTGCTAGTTCCCCGCCCAACTTCGTCCATTATAACAAGAGAATTTTTTGTTGCGGAACGAAGAATTCTTGCAGTTTCCGTCATTTCAACAAGAAAAGTCGATTCTCCGCGGGCAAGATTATCGCTAGCTCCAACACGGCAAAAAATTCTGTCAACAATTCCAATCTTCGCTTCATCAGCTGGAACAAAACTTCCAGTCTGGGCAAGAAGCGCAATTAAAGCATTCTGACGCAAAAACGTGCTTTTTCCCGCCATGTTCGGACCAGTAATTAAAGCAAACGATGCGGAATTTTCAGGTTCAGAACCGCAAAGAGAAACATCATTCGGAACAAATTCGCCGGCAGGAAGATGACGCTCAACAACAGGATGCCTTCCGTTTTTTACAGAAAATTCCAAGCTGTCTTGCAAAATGTGAGGACGGTTCCAATTGTAAAGAATTGCCGATTCCGCAAAAGAACAAACAACGTCAACGTAAGCGATTTTTTTTGCAGCCTGCTGAAGATACGGAATATATTTTTTCAGCTCATTTCTGACTTCAATAAAAAGGTCATGCTCAAGCTCAAGAATTTTTGCGCCGGATTCATTTAAGGAATTTTCAAGTTCCTGAAGTTTTTCAGTTGTATAACGCTCGGCATTTAAAAGTGTTCTGCGCATAATAAAATGCGGCGGAATTTTGTCAAGCTTGCCTTTTGTAACTTCTATAAAATATCCAAGGTTGCCAGTGCTTTTTATTTTTAAATTTTGAATTCCAGTTTTTTCTTTTTCTGATTCAATATATTCTTCAAGAATTCCGTTAAAATCATTTCGAACTTTTTTCCAGTAGTCAAGCTCTTCTGACCAGCCGTCTTTTATAATCCGTCCTTCTGTAAAAACTGTAGCAGGATCTTCCGCAATTGAATTTTCTATAAGGTCAATAATTTTTTGCGCGGAATCTTTTTCAGGCATAGAAAAATCGTAGCGTTCCAAAATTGCCTGCGACTTCAGCCAAAATTTTAAGCTTGCCTTTAACGCCTGCAAATCTTTTGCATGAGCCCTGTCCATCGCAATTCTTCCAGCCAAGCGCTCAACGTCAAGAATTCCGTCAAGATTTTCCCGCACACAATGAAGCAAGTTTCTGTCTTTTACAAAAAGCTCAACGTGGTTCTGCCTTGAATTTATTTCATTTTCATTTGTAAGCGGAAAAGAAAGCCAGGAGCGCAAAAGTCGGCTTCCCATTGCAGTTTTTGTATTGCTCACAGATTCAAGCAAAGTATAACTAGAAGTTCCATCACGCAAATTAAAAGTAATTTCAAGATTCCGGCGCGAAGAATCATCAATTATCACAAACTGCGAATCCTGATAAACTGAAATTCCTGAAATATGCGAAACAGGAGCATTCGTAGTTTTTTCTATATAATCAAGAAGAAATCCCGCAGGAGGAACTTCCGGACTTTCTTTTGTAAGTGAAAATGAATTTAGATTCGCAACTTTAAATTGCTTTACAAGATGGTCATAATTTTTTTCAGCATTGAAGTGCCAGTCAGGATACCAAGAAACAGACGCAACAGAAATTGTTTCAAGGATAGTTTGAATTTCCTTGTTGCTTTTTAAACTTTCAGGAAGAATTATTTCTTTTGGATTGCATCTTCCAAGTTCCTTAGAAACATTTTCTGCAAATTTAGATTCAGGAAATTTTGTAGCCCGGAATTCTCCAGTCGTTACATCAATGTAAGCAAGTCCTGCAAATCCGCCGGAAATAAAAATGGAAGCAAGAAAATTATTCGAGCCGCCATCAAGATATTCACTTTCAACAGCAGTTCCCGGCGTTACAACTTCAACAACCTTGCGCTCTGTAAGCCCACGTTTTGCAACTTCGCCAACCTGTTCTGCAACCGCAACTTTTTTTCCCATCCGAAGCAGCCGTGCGATATAGCCTTTTGCAGAATGATATGGAATGCCGCACATGGGATTGTCGCCCTTATGTGTCAATGTAAGATTTAAAAGCCGCGAAACTTCAAGAGCATCTTCATTGAACATTTCATAAAAATCCCCTAGCCTGAAAAACAAAACATCATTCGGATGCTGCTTTTTTATTCCAAGATACTGTGTAATAACCGGGGTTTCTTCTGCCATTTTTTGCTCCAAATTTCAGACCATTGCCTGAATGAAAATTCAAAGGCAGGTTTTTATTTTTATAAAATTACATAAGTCCAAGCTGCGAAATAACCTGATCTGTAATATCAACAGAAGAACTGTACCACAAAATTGCGTTTGATTCCTGAAGATTTAAAATCATGCTGTAGCCGCCAGTTTCCGCAACACGAGCAAGCGTATCATAAAGTTTTTTGTAGAAACTATTATTTTCCTGAAGTGATTTTTTCAAAGATTCAAGCTCTATGTTTTTTGCATTTGTGTATTCGTTTATAAAATCTGATTTTTTTGTAATCTGCGCTTCAATTTTCATAGCTTCCGTGTCATTGCCTTTGCGCTCAAATTCTATTTTCTGATCATTCAAACGCTGAAGCTCTGCAACAAGACGATCGATTTCTCTTTTAAATTCTTCTTTTTTATTTTCGTAATTTCTTACAGGAGCGGAATTTCTAAAATATGCCTGATAAACTTTCGAAGTATCTACAACAGCAAATTTTGTAATCTGCTGCGCAAATGAAAATGCCGCTGAAAAAATTCCAAGCAAAGCAAAAACAGCAACTCTTTTTGTAAAAAAAACTTTCATAAAAACTCCAATTAATTTTAAATTTCCGGCGAAAAAAACTAGCGGTTTGTCATGCTGAAAGAAAGAACGAAATTCCAGTTTTTTCTCCAGTTGTAATCTCCGTCTCCGTCCTGATCCGTGAACACAGGAGAACCGTCTTTGATTTTAAATGTGTTTGCAAACAACAGGCGCAAAGGAAACTGCTGAATAGAAAATCTAAAGCTCGGACCAAAACTAAAGTACCAGTCATCTTCTTTCAAATTAAAGAACTGATAAGGCTCATCTGTAATTGCAACTGCATCGCCCCAAAGGTCAAGCGAGAAAATTCCCGGAATCACAGGCATTCTAAGTTCAAGCGAGTTGCACCACAAAGCTTTTCCGCGGCCTTTGTCTGAATTGTAAATTGTCCATCCGCGTCCATTAAACATTCCGTCTATATAAAGCTGGTTGTTCTTTTTTATTGTTGAATCCAAAGCCGAGAACTGGAACGAAAGTCCAGAATATCCCATAAGAACAAGCTTCAATGCCCAGCTGTCTGTTATAGGTTTATTTACAAGAGTAAAATATTTTTCAGCCTTTGTATCTGTGCGCAAATAGAATTCTGTTTCTCCCCAGTCAGGAGCAAAAGGCAAAAATCCTTCATGAACAAGTCCGTACCAAGAAAGACGCTGGCTTGCAAACCATCCGCTTGAAGGATCCCAGGAAATATTTCTTCCGTCCATAGAAAATGAAGTCCAGATAGAATTGCGCGGTTCCCAGTTATCCGAATACTGGCTTATTGAAGTATCATAAGGAATCCAAAGTGAATCATCGTAAAGGTTATTAATAAGGCTGCTCGTAACGCCGCCAGAAAGTGTAAGAATCGCAAAGTTCGGAGTCCAGCGATGTCCTAAAGAAAGTCCAAGGCTAAACTGATTCTGCTCATACTGCATATAATAATAGTCATTGTCAATGTCGCCGCTCGGAAGAATCTTATCTCTTAAAGCATAATTGTTTGAATGCGAATAACTAAGAGAAATATTTGTGCTTATAGGTTTGTTGAAAAGCCAGCTTTGGCCATAACTTAAAGAAACAGACTGCTCATTTGTTGAAAGCGTTGTTCCAATAGAAGCAAGTTTTCCTTCGCCAAAAATATTTGAATCCTGAATTCTTGCAGTAAGCGCAATCGGAATTTCTCCAGGGTCTGAAACTCCGCTGAACGTAAATCCAAAGTCAAGTGAAGTTGTGCTCTGCTCTTCCACAGTGAAAACAATGTCAACAAGATTTTCTTCTGAGCCTTGAAGAACTTCCGGGGAAACCGCAGAAAAATACTGAAGGTTGTAAAGGTTTCTCATTCCGTTTGAAATTTTTGCATTTGAAAAAATATCGCCTTCTTCAATCGGAATTTCACGGCGGATAACAAAATCCTTTGTTTTTTCATTTCCTTTTATAAGAATGTTTTCAATGTGGCTGCGCGGATTTTCCTGAATTCTGATTGTATATGAAATAAGCTTGGATTCCGCATCTTTGTTTATGTCAGTTGCAAATCTGTTTGAAGTGTAGCCGTTTTCATAATACAAGTTCTGAATATTCATTCTTGTTTCTTGAAATTTTGTTTCGTTGTAAACCGCTCCATTTTTCAGGGTAACGAGATTTTCAAGTTCTTCTGTTGTAAAAACATGGTTTCCGTCAAAAGTAATTCCGCCAAAGTTATATTGAATTCCTTCCTGAATCTCAAAAGTTATTTCAATTTCCTCGCGGTTCTTTTGTTCATTGTACGAAGTTTTTTGATCAATATTTACAACTTTCGCATCAGCATATCCGCGGTTCTGATAATAAGCAACAATTGCCCTTGAATCCGCAGACAAAGACGATTCTTGAAATGAGCCTTTCTTAAAAAGTCCGGCTTCTTTTAATGAAATTTTTCCTTTGAGAGTTTTTGAGGAAACAACTTGATTTCCGGCAAAGCCAATGCTTTTTACAACAGTCTGTCGGCCTTCCCTGATTTTAAAAGTAACATAAGCTCCGTCGTCGCGCATTTCAAAAGAAGATTCTACAGAAATTTTTGTATAGCCTTTTTCAATGTAATAATTTCTGATGGCTCTTTCATCTTCAAGAACTTTGCTTTCTACAAAAATGTCTTTTGCTTTTAAGGAAATTTTTGACTTTAAATCAGCGTCATGGATGTATCTGTTTCCGTCAAAATTCAGTTTCATAACGACAGGACGCTCAACAACGCTCAATATAAGATTTACAGTTTTTCCGTTGTCGGAATTTTTTGCAGCCTTGATTTCAACATCGTCAAAATATTCAAGTGAAAAAACCCTGTCATAAAGCTCGCTGATTAAATCGTCAGAAAACGGCTTGCTTATAAAGCTGCTTGTAACGCCGTCCAAGTCGCCTTGCTTTACATTTTTCAAATTGTCAAAAACTATATTTTTTATAGGCTTTCCGTAAAACCAGTCTTCCGAATCTGTCTGAGAAAAAACAGGAGCAGCTGAAAAAATCGCCACAACACAAAAAACAGCAAACACAAAAAAAGTGTTCTTAACGCGCATAAAATAAAATCCTCTATATAGTTAGAATGATACACGCCATGACAGTGTAATAGAAGTTGCCTGTGTCCACGATTGCTGGAGTTCGCCCAAGTCAGGAGCAAAATTCCATCTTATGTTGGCAAAAGGCGCTTCAAATTCCAAACCGATTTCCGGCTGAAAAACAAGACCGTTGCCTGAAACTCCGCCAGAATCAACTTTAGTCTTGTCATAAGTCCAATGCAGCAAAGCATCAGCATAAATGTCATCGCCGAAGTATTTACCAATATAAACAGTCGAATTGTCAAATAAGTTACCAATTATAGAATTATTATCAGAAGCTCTGTTCATATTGAGTCCCTGCATAATTGAATTCTGCAGGATAGTGGTTCTGACAGAAAATATATCAAAATTACTCAAATCACGCAATGCACTTTCAATTTTTCTAAGAAGCGTAACCTGAACTCCATAGTCGCCTGCCGCAACAAGAAAGTTTCCGACAGAAGACGCATCGCCTGAAGCAATCTGTCCCAAAATTCCCATAATTTCATTTTCAGATTTTGCAGGGCTAGAAGAAAGAACCGCATTGAATCTTGAAATATTCTGCGAAACTGCGGAAAGCGTGATTGTAACAGGATCGCCGTTTGTATCGTGCTCACGAGTTTCCGCGCGTACAGTTATAACAGGATCAAATTTATTCTGGGTTTCATCCAAAATCAGCTGACCTTGCTTAAGATAAAAGTTTCGGCTTAAATACGAAATTTCTCCTCCGCGCAAAACAATATCGCCTTTTATTCCCCAAAGTCCAGTCGCAGTATCAGCATTTACAGAAATCGGAGTTGACGGAGCAACAAGGCTTCTAACCAGCGGATTTATCGCAATCTGAACTTTTCTTCCAATCATCAAATCCAAGTTTATGGAAAAGTCAATGTCATTTGACGCGGCAGGCTTTTTCTTCTGATTAAAATCGGATGCGTTCATGGAAACTGAAAGTTCCGCATTCCGCAAGCCAACAGAACCGTTCAAACTTACAGAACGATCTTCCATAATAAGAGAAGCATCAACAGAAGTGTAGCCTTTTATTCTAAAGTATGAAACTTTTGAGTCAATTGGAATGTCCTCGTCTTCCAAAGTCGCAAGGTTCAGCTCAAGAGTTCCAAGCGACCATCTGTCCAAGGAAACGACTGCATTTGCCGCAAGAATTCCGTCTTTGATTTTAAAGTTTGTTTCTGGAATTGAAATTTCTTCCTGAGAAAAATCCACATTCATTTCGGCAGTTGTAAAATGCTCTGGAACAAACTGCGGAAGATTAAAATCAACATCAGAAACAATGAACCGTCCGTCCATATCAGGATCTGTTATGACTCCAGACAAATTTAAATTTCCTTCAACAATTGCAGAATATATAGAAAAAAGTTTTGTATTAAAAATGCGGGCGCACCTTGAAACGTCCCAGAATATATTTTCAAAATCAAGATCAACAATTTGTTTTTTTACGTTTCCGTTCAAATCAAAATGAAGAGGCTTGTCTTTGCCAACAGAAAAACTGATCTTTCCGTCGTCAAGAATTTCTCCAAACGCGCCGAGATTTTCGTCAGTAATAATATCAAATCTTCCAGGAGAACGGATTACGGAAAATTTAAATGGAACAAAATCTGTAATAAGCTCGCTTTCAACAGAAGCAAAAGTCGTTTCAACTGAATAGGCTTCCGGGAAAAAGCCTTCTGGATTTTCAGAAAGATTTGAAAGCGCAAGTTCGATTCCTGTTTCAATTTTCTTTTCTCCAAAATGAGCCTTTGCTTTTAAAGAAGCAGTTCCATCAAAAGTTTCAAAGTCAACATTTGAAGAAACAGAATCTATCTGAAAATTTTTCCAGGAAATGTCCGCGCTTGAAATTGTAAAAATATTTTCTATTAAAGAAGCATCTGCCGACGCCGTTAAATTTGAACCGCCAAGCAAGAGCGAAGAATCTATTAATTTTGCAGACAAATACGGATTTTCAAAAGTTCCGCTTGCAGACAATTCCGCATTTAAAACATTATTTTCATTTTGCCTCAAAAGAAAACGGCTAAAAGGAAATGACTCGATTTTTGCTCCTGCTGAAAAATAAAAGTCACGTTTTAAATTGTCTGCTGAAAAAATTTCTCTCATAGGATTTGTAAGTTCAGCCTGAAAAGAAATTTTTTCAGAACTTTTTGAATCTTTCAGCTGAACCGACAAAGTTGAGCTGTCAAAATTTTTTTCATTTATATTCCAAAAAGCATAGCCTTCGCCTTCCAGCTGCGCAAAAGAATCTTTGTAAACAACGCTAGAAGCAAGGAAACTTTTTTCATTCACCTCGCCTTTTATGGCAATTTCTGGCTTCAAACGGAATTTTCCAGAAAGCTCAGAGGCGGAAAAATTTTCAATAAAAAAGTTCCAGTCATCTTTTGATAAAACTGAAAAATTGGAATCCAAAGAAAGCGCAACCATAAAATCATTTAAAGAAACCGGCAAATCTTTAAAACGCAAAGAGCCGTCTATAAAATTTTTAAAGTCAACAGCAACATCAAGACCATAGTTTCCAGAAATATTCAGCCAGTCTCCAAAAACAAAAAGTCCGTTAAACGCATAAGGAATTGAATTAAAACTAAAATCAGAAGAAAATGTCATCTGGCTTTTTGGAAATTCCACATCAAGGCCACCAGACGCGCTCAATGAATTTTTTCCATAAATCAAATCAGCCTTGCTTACTTGAACAGAAGTTCCTGTTTTTCCGACTGCGCCATCAACAGACAAAAGCAAAACTTCTCTGTCTTTTTTTGTGTTGGCAAAAATTGCAAGCGGAGAATTGTAATTGTAATCTTTAAAATCCGTGGCAAAATAAGCTTCAATGTTTGAAATATAAGGCTCTGAAATTTCAACAACTTTGTTTAAAACATTTTTTCCATTTTTTTCTGTAAAAAAAGCTCCAGTCTTAACTCCTGTTTCAACAAAGAAATTTTTCAATTCAGCAGAAGCTTGAAGATACATATTTTTTCCAAGCTGAAGACTTCCGCTCGCATTTACTCTGCCCGGCTCGCCGTACTCAAGATGTGAATAATCGCTGGCTTCAAACGCAAGTTCAATAGACATTCCAAGCGACGAATATCCTTGAAAAGCCGTAAAGCAACTGTAATCTCCAAAATACAATTGCGGAATAAAAAAATCAAAGCCCTTGCCTTTTCGCGGCTCAAAAAAAATTTCGCCGGAAATTTTATTTCCGTTAAAAAAAGCGTAATGCTCAAGGTTCAAATATCCAGAAGGCTGAAGTTTTGGAATATAAAAAGAACCTTCAAAAGTTCCCTGCACGATTCCACCAGACGCAGAAATTTTTTTTACATTTATATCAGTATTATTTCCGGAAGCATCAACATTTAAAGTCTGCGTGTCTTTTGAAAAACGTTTAGGCAAAGAAAAAAAACTTTTTGACTTCCAATTATATTTTAAAGAATTTAAATCAAATGAAAATTCTGAATCAGTTGTAAAAATAGTTCCCTTAAAAAAATTCGTAACAGGATGAAGTTTTTGAGTTCTAACAACTTTTAGCGGATCAAAAGAATTTGACTTTAACTTTGCCAAAATTTTTTTTGAACTAACATCAAAGGAAAGCATCGTGGAAAAAGGAAAAACTTCACGCACAGAAAATATTTCAATCTTAGGACTTTTATAAGCCGCAAGAAATTCAAGCTTTCTAAAAGAAATATCAGCCTTAGAATAATTGTCAAGTTTTACAGTGCATGAACTTCCAGAAATGGAATTTAAAATCCTTCCATTCAAAACAAAAGTTGTTCCAAAACTTTTTTCACCGAAATAAAATAAAAAATTTCCTTCAGATTTTAACCAAGCGTCAATAGAATTTTCGTTTTTTCCAAAATAAAAATTTTTTAATGACAAAGAAAAACTTTTATTTTCCGCAGCAAAATTTAATTTAAGATTTTTTATCTGAACATCAAGAGGAAGAAGGAAAGCAATTTTTTTTACCAAGGATTCAACATTTTCAAAAGAAGCTTCAGTTGAGCAATTTTCTTCAGAAACAGTTTTTGCAGGATTTTTTTTGTTTTCAATATTTATAGAAGCATCTTTTACCAAAAGTTTTTCAAACGCATTTTCAAAATCGCCTTTTAGAATTTTTGGCAAGCTGAAATAAACATAAATTTTATTTACAAAAATAATTTGCTGTCCATTTTTTGAGTCCAAAACCTCTATACCTTTTATGCAGATTTTTGATAGAATGGACGGCGATAAAGATTTGTATGAAATCTTCATGCCAGTATTTTTTTCAAGTTCCAGCACAATTTCTTTCTCATAGCTTCTGATTGCTCCGTCAACTTTGCTATAAACAGGTTTCATCGCAGCAACAAAAGACGCAGCTATCAAGAGAAAAATAAGAATGCCAATGCTTGTCTTTAACACTTTGGATTTCATAAAAAATCTCGCTTATATTTTAACAGAAAATATTATTTGAGGAAATGCCCGACTTTAGGCAACGGAGCTGTTTATATGGTTTTAGAAAATTTTATTGTGTTCGAAGGAATTGACGGAGCAGGAACAACAACTCAGCTGGAAATTTTAAAATCGAAAGCTCCGCAGTTTTTATTTACAGCAGAACCAACATCTTCGGAAACTGGAAAATTTCTTCGGAAAATGCTCAAAGGTGAAATTCAAGTTACAAACGAAACAGCCGCCTATATTTTTGCCGCAGACAGAAATGAACATATAAACGGAAACTATATAATAGAAGAAAACAAACTAATAACAGGAGTAAAATCCGCCTGCAAAAAAGGAAAAATTGTTGTTAGCGACCGCTACCTTTTTTCAAGCCTCGCATACCAAAGCATAAATTGTTCTCCAGAAATTCCACGGACGCTAAATAAATTTTTTCCATTGCCGCGTCTTCTATTCTTTTTTGACATCGAGCCAGAAATTTCACTAAAAAGAATTTCATCAAGAGGACAAAAAGAAATTTATGAAAAAATAGATTTCCTAAAAAAGACAAAAGAAGAATACGAAAAAGTTCTTGCGGAATACGATGGAATAGAAATCGGAAAAGGAATGAAAATAGTCCGTATAGACGCAACACTTGACAAGAAAAAAATCAGCCAGCAAATCGAAAAAGAAATAAATTCAATTTATAAAATATTCTAAAAACAAAAGGCATTTTCTCCGATATTCAAAAGGTGAAAAAGTCTTTTTTTAAAGCAACCAGAATTTTATTTTTGCTTCTCATCGCGCTTCTTTTTTCAGCAGAAAGAACCAATGCTTACATGGTTAAATACAAAGAAGATTTTTACAAGCTTTATCACGTTCATTATCAGCAGCAACCTGACGACTGCATAGAAAATATTTACTGGCTGGAAAAAGCTGTTAAAGCAGATTTTTGCAATCCGCTGTATGCATATACAAAAATTGAAAATGAACTTCAATGGGAAAAATACCGTTACCTTTTCCAGATGCACTTGAATTTAAAATTAATAGAACAGCACTTGCGGCTCGGACGAATTTACGATAAAAACGCCGCGTATTTTTACGACGCTCCTTGGAAAGACGAATATTTGCGCAATCTTGAAAAAGCAAAAACTTGCTATGAAGCAGGATACATTTACTGGCAGGAAGCATCGCTTTGGGCTGAAAAAGCAAACGTTGGGAAATTCAAATTTTTATTTTTGACAGGAATTCAAAATTGGGAAGATGAACGGGAACGCATAAATTCAGGCTCGTTGGATTACAAAAAAACTTTGGATCGTGAACTAAAAAGGCTTAACAAAGTTATAGACGATTTAAAATCAATGGAAACGAAAAGCTACTAACTTTTTAAATACTAATTCACTATCCATTTTAAATCTGATATACTTTGCGAAATGTCCCTAAACTGCAATGAAATAAATTTAATACTAAGCGAACTCAACATTGAAGGCTCATTTATACAAGAAATAATTCAGCCGGGTTATGACACAGTTTCATTTAAAATTGTCGGAAAAGCAGAACCTTGCAATATTGTAATTTGCACATCGCCGCAATCATGCAGAATAAACAAAACAAATTCAAAGCCTCCAAAAAATGAAAAGCCTTTAAGATTCAATGAGTTTTTAAAATCACGCGTTCAGGGAATGAGAATAAATTCATGCAAGCAGCTAGGGCTTGACCGAATTGTAAAGTTTGATGTTTCAACTTGGAAAGACAGACTTTTTATTTATGCCCGGCTTTGGTCAAATGCGGCAAATATTATTGTAACAGATGAGAATGGAAAAATTCTTGACTGCTTGTACCGTCGCCCGGCAAAAGGAGAAATTACAGGCGGACTTTTTGTTCCGCAAGAAAAAATTCCAACTGAAGAAGAAAAAGAACTTTCGCTTAAAAAATTTCCTATAAGAACATTTGACGATAATGATTTTTTCAAAGGCAAAGAAGAACTTTCATTCAATGAAAAAATAAATTTATATTACACAGAATGCGCCGGGAAACTTTCAAGAGAAAGCCTCTTAGTTCAAGCTGAAAAATGGTACAATGTAAAACGAAGCAAAATGGAAAATGCGCTTCAGCATCTTATAGAAAAAAAATCAGAATTTGAAAACGCAGGAAAACTAAAACACACAGGAGACTTGATTCTTTCATTCGCAACTCAAATCAAAGGCTCTTACTTGGATTGCACGGACTACAGCACAGGCGAGCAGCTTCACATCAGGCTGAATGAAAAACTGAGTCCGCAGGAAAATGCAGCTGCTTACTATGAGCAATATAAAAAAGCCGTGTCTGGAATAGAATCCCTTGAACACGACATTGGACTTGCAAAAAAAGCAATTGCTTCTTTGGATGAAGAATACAATCGGATAATTTCAGAAAAAAATACTTTAAAGATTGAACAGCTTCTTAGGCA
>CAVKBG010000016.1:0-6377 GCA_963654755.1 Desulfovibrionaceae bacterium | reverse complement strand
GTCTATCATTCAAAAGCAAGAAAAAACAAACAGGCAGATTTGTACTATACCCAGGTAAAGTTCTTGCGCCGGGCAAAAAACGGTCCAAAAGGTCTTGTGCTTCCGACTCAAGAAAAAAACTTGTTTATAAAAATTGATGATGAAAAATTAAAACGCCTTGATGAAATTGAAAAGGCAAGCGCAATTCTATAGAATAGAAAACCGAGGAATCAAATGACAATATCTAAAATTCTTGAACAAAAAAAGACGCTTCTATCATTTGAAGTTTTTCCGCCAAAGCAGCAAGCAAATTTTGAAAATACAGTAAACGCGGCAAAAGAACTTTGCAATCTGAATCCTGATTTTATAAGTGTAACTTATGGAGCAGGAGGAACAACCAGAGAAAACACAGTTGAAATAGCTTCCAAAATTTTATCATTCGGAACATCAGCTCTTGCGCACCTTACTTGCGTTGGAAACACAATTAACGAAGCTAAAAATATAATTTCTCAAATGAAGAAAAATGGAATTGAAAATGTCCTTGCATTGCGCGGAGACATTCCCCAAGGAATTTCAAATCCATTAACAAAAGAACTTGAGCACGCAAATGTTCTTGCAAAGATTTTAAAAGATGAAGGATTTTGCGTTGGAGGAGCTTGCTATCCAGAAGGACATCCAGAAAGTCATAACAGACAAGAAGATATAGACAACCTAAAATATAAAATAGATGCGGGCGTTGATTTTCTTACAACACAAATGTTTTTTGACAACAATATGCTCTACAGCTATCTCTATCAAATCCAGTCAAAGGGAATTCATGTTCCGGTTTTCGCAGGAATCATGCCAATTACAAACAGCAATCAAATTTCCAAAATGGTGAAACTTTCATCTGCATATATTCCTGCAAAGCTCCTTTCAATTTGCGATCGCTTTTCTGAAAATCCAGAGGCAATGCGCCAAGCAGGAATCGCTTATGCAACAGACCAGATTATAGATCTTATTTCAAACGGAGTAAGAGGCATTCATATTTACACAATGAACAAGCCTTCTGTTGCTCAAGAAATTTACAAGAACGTTGATAAAATCATTTCCGCAACAAACAGCTAGCAAAAGGAGATTGCCTTGACCGAATTTAAAAATTTTCTATTTAATAAAATACAAAAACGCGAGCCTGTTTTCTTTGACGGCGGAATGGGAACAATGATTCAAAAAATTCCAGGTCTTTCCTACTCCATTCCAGAAGACTTGAATTTTTACAATCCAGAAGCAATAAAGGAAATTCACAAAAAATACATACTCGCAGGAAGCAACATTTGCACCACAAACACATTCGGAGCAAATCCTATAAAACTTGAAAATGCTTCTCATTCAGCACAAGAATTTATTGAAAAAGGAATTGCTCTAGTAAAAGAAGCAATCGCTGAATGCAAAAAACAAAACGAAAACATAATCTGCTTTACCGCATGGGATTCAGGTCAGATTGGAAAACTGCTTGAACCAAACGGACCTCTCACATTTGATGAAGCGTACAATTCATACAAAGCAGCCGCCATTGCCGCAGAAAAATCAGGCGCGGATCTTGCAATAATCGAAACGATGAGCGACCTTTATGAAGTAAAAGCCGCAGTCCTTGCAATCAAAGAAAACACAAATCTTCCAGTCATAACAACAATGACGTTCCAGCCTAATTTTAGGACCTTAACAGGAGCAGATGTTCTTACTTGTGTAACATATCTCGAATCTCTGCACGTTGATGTTCTTGGTTTTAATTGCGGCGGAAGCCTTGAAGAAGACATTGAGCTTGCAAATCAGTTCTGCGAATACTCACACATTCCAATTCTTTCCCAGCCAAACGCAGGGCTCCCTGAAGTTATAAACGGAAAGGACGTATTCAAGGTAACACCAGAAGAATTCTCAAATGCACAGGAAAAAATCCTTGAGTCTGGAGTTTCAATATTTGGAGGCTGCTGCGGAACAACTCCAGACCACATAAAAACAATGGCGAAAAAACTTTCAGAAAAAAAACTGAAAGAAAACAAAGAAAAGTTCCAATCATTTATATGCTCATACAACAAGACTGTTCAAGCCGGAGGAGCGGCAGGACCTGTCATTATCGGCGAGCGCATAAATCCAACTGGTAAAAAGAAATGCAAGGAAGCTCTTCAGAACAACGATATGCAGTTTATCATTGATGAAGCAGACAGCCAGATAAATTCAGGCGCGCATATTCTTGATGTAAACGTCGGACTTCCTGGCATAAATGAAAAAGAAATGATGCTTCAAGCGGTTAAGTCAGTGCAAAAAATTTTCAACACGCCGCTGCAGATTGACTCAAGCGAAAGCGATGTTCTGGAATATGCGTTGAGATATTACAATGGAAAAGCTCTTGTAAACAGCGTAAACGGAAAACAAGAAGTCATGGACAAAGTTTTTCCGCTAATAAAACATTACGGAGGAGCTGTTGTCGCGCTTTGCATAGACGAAGACGGAATTTCTCCGACTGCGGAAGGAAGAGTAAAAGTCGCTGAAAAAATAATCCAGGAAGCCGCCAAATACGGAATACCAGTAAGAGATATTTTCATTGACACGCTCACACTGACTGTAAGTTCAGAACAGAAGGCATCACTTGAAACTGTAAAAGCAATCAGAATCTTAAAAGAAAAATTCGGAAAAGAAGGAATCCAGTTTGTTCTTGGAGTTTCTAACATTTCATTTGGACTTCCAAGAAGAGATATTATAAACTCAAGATTTTTCATGCTTGCACTTGAAGCAGGTCTTAGCGCGGCAATCATAAATCCAGCAAGTGCTCCGATGATGGACACCTACAGAGCTTACAGAGCGCTCGGCAGCTTTGATGAAAACTGCCTTGACTACATTCAGACTTACACAGGAACTCTTGATCCTACAACTGAAAAAGCCCGGCAGAAAATTCTTTCGGATGCAGTTAATGACGGAACAATTTCCATTCAGATAAACGGAACGCCTATCGCCTCTCCTAAAAAAGAGACTGAAAAAAAAAACACTTTAACTGAAACTAGCGGCACAGAAAAAAACGCAGAAGAAAAGGAGCTTATACAGATAATTGAAAAAGGCTTCAAGGACAAGGCGGCAGATGCAACAGCCAGACTTCTTGAAAAAAATGCCCCTGTAAAAATAATTGACAACTGCATAGTTCCAGCCCTTGACAACGTAGGAAAAGATTTTGAAACTGGAAAGAAATTTCTTCCGCAGCTTTTGCTTAGCGCAGAAACAGTCGGAAATTCATTTCTTAAAATAAAGGAAACACTTGCAGCGTCAGGAAAAGAGCAGGAAGAAAAAGGAACTATAGCAATTGCAACTGTCTTTGGCGACATTCACGATATTGGAAAAAACATCGTCAAGGCAATGCTTGAAAACTATGGTTACAAAGTAATCGATCTAGGAAAAAATGTTCCGGCAGAAACAGTTGTAAAAACAGTTATAGAAAACAAAATCCAGCTTGTAGGCTTAAGCGCGCTAATGACTACAACGGTCGCTAATATGGAAGAAACAATAAACCAGCTCCATAAAGCGTTAAAAGAAAATAATTTGAAATGTAAAATTGTAGTAGGCGGCGCAGTTTTAACACCAGACTATGCAAAAAAAATCGGAGCTGATTTCTATGCAAAGGACGCAATGGAAACAGTATCAGCAGCAAAGGAAGTTTTTGGAAAATGAAAAATGAAAATCTAAAATACAAGTTCAAAATTAAAAATGCTAAAAAGCCAGCTCAAAAGAAAATCAAAAAAACTCTAGGAAGAACTTTAAAAAGTTTCAATGTTTTATATGCTTATGCAATGTTCATTTTTCATTGGACAGGCCTTAAATATTTTGCAGTTTTTATTTTAAATGTAATACAAAAATTCTTTATAGTTCAGTATCTTGAAAAATTCCACATAATACACATTCCAGTAAAAAGAGTAGACCACAAGCTGGATTCAAAAATTCCATTCAAGCCGGAATTCGCGCAATGCTATCTTGACTTTGTAAACTACTGGATTCGTCCTATGTGCATGACGATGAAACGCTACGGAAGTTTTGAAGGAATCAAGCTCAGCGCGGAGTATGTCCGGTACATGATTATGCTTTACAAGGAAGCTTATAAAATTTATTCGCATTGCCTTACAACAACAGCGCGCCCAAAGCCAACAACAAAAGCGTCAAAAGGCATTCAGTTTTGGGATCCGCATTACCTTTGCGTGCCAAGCCTGCACATTGCGATTGTAGTTCTTACAATCGGATTTTATAAAATGCTTTTTGAACGTGAAGAATTTACAGAGCAAGAAAAAGAGCAATGGAACAGCGAGCTTTACACTCACGGAATCGAAATTGCAGAATCAGTTTTGTATATGAAGCAGCACAGCGTAAACTGCATTTCCGCGGCAATATACATGGTGACAAAAACTGCGCCAGAACTTTTAACAGAAGAAATGTCCATTGATTTTATTGACTCGATGTTTAAAGATTCTATTTATATTGAAAAATCCGACTCAAATGAAATCACAAATTATATAAAAGAAATGTACAAAAATTTAATAGAGCAAAGCAAAAACCTTGATGACTGGACAGTTCCGCTTAAAGAGTGGTTAAAAAATTATCAAAGCCAAGCGCAAAACTAAATAAAAAAGCTACTTTGCAGAAATTTTCATAAGCTTTAAGCAGCCTTTTATTTCAACAGATTCTCCGGGTTCAAATGCAAAAATATCTTCTGCATTTGCAGGAAGATCGTTTACAGTTCCGCTTCCTTCAATTACAAAGCCAAGAACTATATCATGTGGATTTTTTTTGCCGCCAGTATTTTCAATTTTTGAAGAATAAAAATCTTCAACATTGATTTCTTCAAGTGAAAAATACGGACAAGAAAAGGAACCGGGAAAAGGCGCAATTTTTCTTACACTGCTGTCTTTTATGCAGGCAATTCCCTTTTCCACATGGCATTCTCTTCCGCGTCCCCAATCGTACAATCTGTAAGTAATATCGCTTGACTGCTGAACTTCCAAAAGACGCAAGCCGCCGCAGATTGCATGGACAGTTCCAGCCGGAATGTAAATAAAATCTCCAGCCTTGACTTTTTCATAGCGCAGGCAATCCTGCAAAGAATTCGCTTCAATAGATTTTCTAAGCTCGCTTGCGCTATAAACTCCGTTCAGTCCGTAAACAAGTTCTGTATCTTCTTTTGCAGAGAGAACATACCAGCATTCGGTTTTTCCGCGGCAGTGCTCATAAAGAGCAGCTTTTTCATCATCAGGATGAACCTGAACGCTCAAAGTTTTGTCGGCTTGAATAACTTTTATCAAAAGAGGATAATCGCCGCCGCACAGCTCAAAGAAATCTTTTTGAAATCCATTTTTATGAGTGGAAGCAATCCAGTTTTCGTAGCCCCAAATTTTTTCAGACTTTATAGCGTTCAGTTTTTTCATTTAATGCTCCCAAAGCTTTGCAGGATAATATCCACTTTCAATCTTCTTTGCAATTTCCTGCTTTACAATCTCGCGGTCTTCTGGATAAGTCATTCCAAACCATTTTTCAGAAGAAGTAAAGAATTTTATGCTGCCTTCACCATTTTTTACAATGTCACTAGCCGCAACTGGCAGCAAAGCTTCCGCCTTAAGCTCGCCAATTGAAGAAGCTTTAAAATTGTCCCAATACTTATGGAAACGCTCAAAAGCCTTCAAGCTGAATCCAAAGAAATTCATGCTTACCCATTCTTTTCCTGTAAATGGAATTTCCTTGCCGTCAAGCTCGCTTATAATTCCGTCGCCTTTGTAGCTGATTTTTGTATTTTCAACAATCGACTCAAGATAGCCGTTTTTTACAGAACAAACTCCGCGGCTAACAGAACCGCTTTTGCTCATGGTATTTCCAAGAACGTAGCCAACCATTGCGTGTTCAGGAGAATCAGGGCTTATAGACGAAAGATATTTTCCCAAAGTCGCAAATGCTTCCCTTCCGTAATAGTCATCGCTATTTATTACAGCAAACGGAGCATTTATTTTTTCTTCAGCGCAAAGAACAGCATGAATTGTTCCCCAAGGCTTTGTGCGCGCAGAAGATTTTTCTGCCTCGCTAGCAGTCAAAAGAGAATCATGTGTCTGAAAAACATATTCCGCGTCAAAATTACGGGCAACTCTGTCAAAAAGCCGCTCCCTAAAGTCTTTTTCAATGTCAGGACGGATTACAAATACAACTTTTCCAAATCCGCTTTTTTTAGCATCGAAAGTTGCAAAGTCCAAAAGACATTCGCCATGCTGACCTACAGAATCAATCTGCTTAACTCCACCGTAACGGCTTCCCATTCCAGCTGCAAGAACCAACAATACAGGTTTCATTTCTCATTCTCCCGTTAAGTTAAATTTTTATCTTTTTATGTCATTATCGGG
>CAVKBG010000015.1:0-44977 GCA_963654755.1 Desulfovibrionaceae bacterium | reverse complement strand
ATCATAATAATTTTGTTAGAAAATAAATAATTTTAATAAAAATCACTATGATTTTGTATAAGAATAAATATTTTTAATAAAAATCATAATGATTTTAATAAGTAATAAATGTTTTTGTTAAAAATCATAATGATTGGATGCTTGCATTAGAACTAGTTTGTTTGAATTTTTTGGTTTTTAGGTGGTTTTCTTTTTAAACTGCGGTCATCTTTGTTTTTCTCTTGATAAAATTCAATCAAAAACTTATAGTCAAATCATAAACAGTGGCTGCCGGATGCTATGTACATTTAGATTATCGGGTCAAGCCCGATAATGACATGAAAAGTGCTTTCATCCCAGCCTGTTGAATTTAAAAAAGGATTTATACTTTCGGAATTGAAATGAAGAGAATTTTTTTGCTTTTCGGTTTGATTTTCTCCTGCGGATTTTGCTTCGCTTTTCCGCGCGTGTCGCAGTTTGTCGAGGCTGGCACCGGCTACGTCGCGGCAAAAAATGTGGAGCGCGAATTCAATCCTTTTAACTTCACTTACGGAATCGAGGAAAAAAAAGATTCATCTACGGCTTTCGCACCGAATTACAAGGCGCTTGCTTCCGTTCAGTTTTCCGACAAAATTTTTGACTTTACAACGCTCGGAAATTATTTTATTCCGCGTCTCAATCAGGAGACTGAATCCCAAAAACTCGGCTTCGGCGCGGAGCTTGTCTATCATTTTCAGCGTTATTACGATTTGTATTCTGAGCACGACATTTATCTTGAAGGCGTTTTTCGACTTGCGCTGAAAAATCGGTTTGTCTTTCTTGCGAATCTTGGCTCTGGCTTGAAGTTTGCGCGAATTGACGCCGTTGACCGCAATTTTCTCTGGGATTCTTCTTTGAGCGGCTCTGTCGCCTTGAATTATTATTTTGATTCCGGCGCGGAAATTTTCGGTTCAATAGTCTCGCACGAGCTTTACCGCTATCCGCTTGCGTTCACGCCGCTTTATTCTCTCGGATTCGCCTGGAATTTCAAGAATGGGCTTAGAATCTCTTCTGATTTTGGACTTAGGATTCGCGACCAGTTTGTTGTTGCGCCTTACATCGACCGCTACGAATGGAATTTGAAAGCGAGGTTTTCATTTTGAGAAAATTTAGAAGATTTTTCATTTTTGCTTCATTTTTGATTTCGCTTGCTTTTTCTTCTTGCGCGAACTACGGATTTTACCAGCTTTTGTTCGGCGAGGAAGACGTTGACGAGCGTTTTAGCGGATTTTCTGACTTGAGCGGCGAAACGGTTCTTTCTTCGGATTTGGGCTTGGGCGGAAAATACAGCTTTATCGTTGTTACGGACGTTCACATTGGCGCGAGCGACGTTCATTCGCCAAAAATGCGCGATTTCTTAGACGAGATTTCCTCTCTTTTTGAAAGCAGCGACAAGACAAAAATTCCGAGATTCATAGTGAATTTGGGCGACACTGCCGACGGCGGGCATTTGTCTGAGTGCAACGACTACAATTCCTATCTTGAAAAAATCAGAAATCTTGCAGTTCAAAAAAATGTTGTGGATTCGGCGGAAAATTTTAAGATTTACACGATTCTTGGAAACCACGACCTTTACAACAACGGCTGGAAAAACTGGAAAAAAACAATTTATCCGTACAAGTCAACGTATTATTTTTCGCTTTCTTCCGGCTCTGATTCGTTGCCGTTCAGCTTTTATTTTGTGGACACAGGAAACGGCGCGTTTGGAACTGACCAGCTTGATTCTCTTGAAAAATTGATAAAGTCGGATTCGAATCCGAAAATGATTTTTGCGCATTATCCTTTTTATAGCGACAACGTTCCTTTTATGGCTCTTGAAGACACAACCGAGCGCAACTATCTTCTTTCGCTTTTTGCGAAAAACAACGTGAAGGCACTTTTCGGCGGCCACGTTCACACGGTTTTTGAGCACGGATTCGGCGGCTTCTCGCAGATAAACACTTCCGCGCTTTTCAAGAACGGCGCGTTCCGCCTTGTTACAGTGGACGAAAACACCGCGAGCGTCTCAACCAAGCTGATTGAATTTTAACGTTGCGTATTTGCTTTGTAATCAGCCTGTCATTGCCTGGCAAATATGCCGCAAAGTGGGCGTTGACGCAGGAATTTGCTGTAGAATTTCAATACAGATTGCCCGGTCATGCCGGGCAATGACATGGAAGCACAGCCTTTATGCCATTCCCATGCTACGACATGGGAATCTGTTGTTTAGCGATTGCCGTATCAAGTACGGCAATGACATAGAGTTTTATGTCCGACAATAATATAAAAATATAAATCAAATTAGCTAGAATTTAAATGCGCGCTGTTGTTTTAAAAGCGACTTGAGTTTTTTTGTTTTAAGGCGTTTTTCTTTTGAAGCTGCGGTTGGCTTTGTTTTTATGCGCTTTTTGTTGATTTTTACAGCTGAAACGATTTTGGATTCAAGCCGTTCCAGCGCAATTTTTCTGTTTTGCTCTTGAAATCTTGAATCTTCACAGTCAATGAAAAGTTCAAAGTCCTTGTTAATTGAAGATTTCAGTTTGCCTGTTAAAAGCTCCATTTCTTTTTCAGAAAGTCCTGCAAGTTTTGAAAGCGGAATTGCGATGTGGACTTTTGTGTTTACTTTGTTTACATTCTGTCCGCCTTTTCCGCCGGAACGTGCAAATGAAAAAACTGCGTTGCTGCAAATTGAATTGTGAAGTTCTTCTTTATTCATTGAATTTTTCCGTAAAAATATTTCAGCCTGAAAAAAAAGAGCCGCCTGTGTTCAGACAGCTCCTGTTTTTTTATTGAAGATTTTTCTGCCGGATTGCCCGGTCGCGCCGGGCAATGACACGAAAGCTCTTGTCACTCAATGACATTGAAACTCAGCCTTTATGTCATTCCCGTGCTACGACTCTGCGATGTTTACGCAGTAAACTCGGTCAGGAATCTGCTGTTTAGAGATTGCCGTATCAAGTACGGCAATGACACGAAATTTCAAATCCCGCATTCTTCCTACAGATTGTCAAAAAATCCTTTTGCCTTTAAAAGTTCTGCGTTAAGGATTCCGCCAAGGGCTGCGCCGCGCTTTGTGTTGTGGCTAAGCGAAACAAACTTTATGTCGAACACATTGCATGGGCGAAGGCGTCCGATTACGCAAGCCATTCCTTTTTCTGTCTCGCGGTCACGGCGTGGCTGCGGACGGTTTTCCTCGTGGCGAACAACAATCGGATGCTCCGGCGCGCTCGGAAGATTCAATTCCTGCGGAACTGATTTATACGAAGTCCAGATTTTTTCAATTTCTTCAAGGCTTGGCTTTTTATCCGCAAACTCAAGCGAAACGCAAGCTGTATGTCCGTCAATTACAGGAACGCGTGTACAAGTTGAAGAAACAACCGGATATTCAGCGTTAACGATTTTTCCGTCCTGAACTTTGCCAAGAATCTTAAGGCATTCCTTTTCAGTCTTTTCTTCCTCGCCGCCAATGAACGGAACGATATTGTCAATCATGTCAAAAGAAGGAACGCCCGGATAGCCCGCGCCGCTTGTTGCCTGCAAAGTTGTAACAATCATTCTTTTGATTGGGTAGCCGGCCTGAATCAGCGCGTGAATCGGCATCATGTAAGTCTGGAGCGAGCAGTTCGGTTTTACTGCAATAAATCCTTTGTCCCAGCCGTGATGCTTTTTCTGCTCGGCAATCACATCAAGATGAGAATAGTTGATTTCCGGCACGAGCATCGGAACATCTTCTGTCCAGCGGTTTGCCGAAGCGTTAGAAACAACCGGAATTCCTTCCGCAGCGTAAGCGGCTTCAAGTGCCTTTATTTCTTCCTTGCCCATTTCAAGCGCAGAAAAAACAAACTGGCATTTTCCAAGAGCCTTTTTCTCATCGTTTGCATCCTCAACAATCAAATCTGCAACGCCGGCAGGAATTTCAGCCCCGATAAGCCAACGGTTCTTCACCGCATCCTTGTACGCTTTTCCAGCAGAACGCGGGCTTGCCGCAACGTAAGTTACTTCAAACCAGGGATGATTTTCCAAAAGTTTTATATAACGCTGGCCAACCATTCCAGTTGCGCCCAAAACACCTACTTTAATCTTTTCCATAAAAAGCACTCCTTTTCTATAAATTGCATTCTTTTATTGCGTTTTCTACAACTTTTTTTGCTTCGTCAGTTATTTCAACAAGCGGAAGCCTGCAAGGACCTGCCGGAAGTCCTTTGAAATTCATTGCGTACTTTATTGAAGTCGGGTTTCCGTCACAGAATTCAGCTTTAAAGAACGGCGCAAGCCTGTAATGAATCTCCCGGGCTTTCTCAAAGTTTCCTTTAAGAGCAGAATCCGCAAGCTCGTGCATCAGAGCCGGAATTAAATTTGAAGCAACAGAAATAATTCCGTCGCCGCCTGCTGCAATAAGCGGAAGCGTAAGTCCGTCGTCTCCAGAAAGAACTGCAAAGTCCGGCTTTTTTCTTTTTATTTGCCCGATTACTTCCATCATCTGAGCCACGTTTCCGCTTGCTTCTTTTACGCCCGCAATGTTCGGAAGTTCCGCAATGCGCTCCATCAAGTCTGTTGGAATATTAAGTCCTGTCCGTCCCTGAATATTGTAAACGACAATCGGAATTCCGACTTTTGAGCATGCTTCAAAGTGGCGGAAAATTCCTTCTTTTGACGGCTTATTATAATACGGAGTTACGACAAGCGCCGCGTCTGCCCCGGCTTTTTTTGCTCTTTCGCAGTAAAGAACCGCGTCCTTTGTGTTGTTTGAGCCTGCTCCGAGAATTACAGGAATTTTTTTACCAGAGGTTTCTTCAAATTTGCGGACTTCCTCGAATACAATTTCGATAATTTTGTCCTCTTCGCTGCCGGGTTTTTCATCAAGAGTCGGAGTTTCTGCTGTCGTTCCCAGTGGCACCAGACCGTCTATGCCTTGCTCAAACTGAAATTTTACATTTTTTCTGAAGCCCTCGTAATCTATTGAACCATCACCGTTCATTGGTGTAATCATTGCTGTAAAAGCACCGCGCAATTTAATCATAGGGACCTCCAAATATTTTTGCATAATTATTGCATTTTTATAGAAAAAAAGCAACGCAATGAAAATTTCGACATTGCCTTATAAAACAAAAAAGACCGCTCTGAAAAACGAAGTGTAAATTGCACTTCAATCAGAACGGCCTTTGTTTTTCAATTTATATGTGAAAAACTATATATTTAATCTCTTCAACTTTATTGATTTGAATGATAGAGATGTGAAAAACCGCTTCAAATACCATGCAAATGGTAGTTTTATACCTAAAATATGGTAAATTTTGTTTGATTTTAAAATAACTTGGGTTATAATTCAGTTATGAAGAATAAAAAATATCTGCTTTTTTTATCTGTGTTTTTGGTATGCAGTTTATTGCCTTTATTTGCAAAATCAAGAAAATCAGCGGGAAAAGAAATTCCAATTCATGTAAAGCAGTTCATTGATACAACTGCGCAAAAAGATGTTGATGAGCTTGATGACAATTTGTTTAAGGCTACGAAAAATCCTATAAATCCGGGATTTTATGATGGAAACTTATGGATTGAAATAAAGCCTGAGATTTCAGAAATTCAGCATTGCGTTATAAGCCTTGGAAATGAATATATAGATTCTGCGGAATTTTATGAAAAGCGTGGAGGAAAATTTTTTTTCATTGGAAAAGTCGGACATAAAATTTCAACAGATAAAATAGAAGCGCCAGACAGTTTGCAGGCGTTTCCGGTTTTTAGAAATTCAGGATATGACGATGACACTTGCTTTAGAATAAAAATAAAAAATCACAATGGAAATTTTATATATATAAAGTTTGTTACGGAACTTGATTTTTTTAATTCACGGAGAATTTATTTTGCAAAACTTTACATTGTTTTGGGAATAAGCTTTTGCATTTTTGCGCTGCTTTTTATATATGCGATTGCTGTGCGCCAGCCCATGCCGTTTTTCTTGTCAATGGCGGCTTTGTTTTACATTTTGCTTCAGCTTCAGTTAAAAGGAATAGGTCCTGTATTCTTGTGGAATTTTTTAAATCCGTTTTCATTTTCAACAAGGCTTGCGTATTATTTTGAAAGTTTTATTTTGATGTTTTTAATTCTTTCCGCGGATACAGTTTTAAAAGGAAATTCAAGATCAGTTTATAAAAAACTTTCTCCAGTTGAAATTCAGCTTATAGTTGTTACGCTTTGTGTTCTTTTAACGGTGCGGGCTGACCAGACGATGCTTTATTCTTACGCCGCGCTTTCTATAACAACAAAAGTTTTTTTTATTGCTTCTATATTTATGTGCTTGAAGTCGATGCAAAAAAGTGCACGGATAATTCTTTTGCTTTGGATTCCGCAGATTTTGTTTTCGATGCTGGCGCAGGTTGTAAGGATTTTAAGATTTAAAGACAACAATGTTTTCTTTGATTTTGTATGCGCTGATGAATTTTTAATTTTGTTTTTATCTTACTTGCTGATTACGATGCCTTCGCTTTGTTTTATAACTTATAAAATTCGGCAGGAATCTCGTAGTTCAAAAGTTGAGCTTGAAAAAATCAAGGCGCAGAATTCTGAACTTCTTGAACACAAAAATTTGATTGAACGACTTATGAAAAATATTTTAGTTGATTCAGCGCAGACTTTGAGTATGGCTGACATTCTTTCTGGTCAGGTTTTCACTCCGAAAAATACTTCTTATATAGAAAGAATTAAAATCAATTCTGCAAAAATCAGCGACACGCTTGCAACTCTTAGAATGTGCAATGATGAAACTGAAATTGAAAATCAGCCGATTCTTCTTGCGGATTTTTTTAAAAGCTGCATTCAGGCTTCTAAAATTTTTTGTTCGGCTAAGCCAAATGCGATTTCTTATTCGATGGACATTCAGCCGGAAACTGTGATTCTTGCGGACATGAGAGTTGTGGAACTTTTCTTTATATCGTTTTTGAATTCTGTAATTGAAGTTTCTGTCCCGAACACAGAAGTTTCAGTTTCGTTGAAAGGCGATGACGAGAATTTTGTTTTTTCAGTTTCGAATACGATGGATTCCCAGACAATTGAAGAAGCTCTTTTGCATCTGGAAACTGAAAATGAAAAACGCAATTTTACATTTCTTATGCGCATTGCAAAATTTTACCGCGGAGATTTGTCTGTTTCAAAAAATGACAGCAAGTTTAAATTTTCAGTTGTGTTTGATTTTAAGCGTGTTGAAAATTCAAAAGATTCCAGCGTGATAATAAATAAAACTAGATTTTCTCCGTCCAAGAAAAAAGAGCAGAAGCATGAAAAGAAAAAAGAAGTGACTTTGATAAAAACGGGCGAAGAAAAATCCGAGGACTTTATGAAAAAATTATCCTCAAGGGAAAAGCAGATTGCGGAACTTATAATTTCTGGAAAAAGCGACAAAGACATTGCGGAAGAACTTTTTATAAGTCCTGGAACTGTTGCGAGCCACAACAAAAAGATTTTCAAAAAACTTGATGTTCACAGCCGTGTTGAGTTGATGAATAAATTGCGTTAAAATCTTTTGAGAAATTTGTATTTATTTTGAGGAAAAATTATGTCAGGAAATATATTTGGAGAAATTTTTAAAGTTGCAACATTTGGAGAAAGCCACGGCGCAGGACTTGGCTGCATTATAGACGGATGTCCCGCTGGAATTTCTGTGGATGAAAAATTTCTTCAGCATGAAATGGAGCGGAGAAAACCGGGAGCAAAAAGCGCGGCGGTTACTGCAAGAAAAGAAGACGACCTTGCGGAAATTTTAAGCGGCGTGTTTGAAGGAAAAACAACAGGAACGCCAATAGCTATTTTAATCAGAAATTCAAATCAGCATTCATCTGACTATGAAAATATAAAAGACAAGTTCCGGCCGGGACACGCTGATTTTACATATTACAAAAAATACGGAGTAAGGGATTACAGAGGCGGCGGAAGATCCAGCGGAAGGGAAACCTGCGCAAGGGTTGCGGCTGGAGCTTTTGCAAAAATGTTTTTGAAAAATTTAGGAATTCAAATTTTTGCATATACAAAAGAAGCTGCGGGAATAAAAAGCGGTAAAGTTGATTTTTCTGAAATTGAAAATAATGCGATGCGAGCCGCGGACAAAGATGCTGCCGTTTTGATGCAGAAAAAAGTTGAAGAGTTTAAACAGAAAAAAAATTCTTGCGGCGGAATTGTTGAGTGCGTTGTAAAGGGCGTGAGTGCTGGACTTGGCGAGCCGGTTTTTGACAAGCTTGATGCGGTTTTGTCTCATGCGGTTATGTCGATTGGCGCGATAAAAGGAATTGAATTTGGAAGCGGATTTAACTGTGCAGATTCAAACGGACTTGAAAACAATGATTTTATGGAAAGCAATTTTTCATTTAAAACAAATAATGCCGGCGGAATTCTTGGAGGAATTTCCAGAGGCGATGATATAGTTTTTAGATCTGCCATAAAGCCAGTTCCAAGTATTTATCTTTCGCAGGAAACTGTTGATGTAAACGGAAATGAATGTGATATTCTTATTGAAGGAAGGCATGATGTTTGTCTTTGTCCAAGAATTGTTCCTGTTGTAGAAGCCATGACAGCAATCACTTTAGCAGATATGATTTTAAGAAATAGGAGCAGCAGAGTTTAGCAATGGAAACTTACACATCAGATTTTTTTAACAGCATAGATGAAAATAAAAATTTCAATAACAATAAAAAGAAAAAAAAACGCATAATAATTTTTTCTATTTTAGCTGTTGTTTTTATTTTTGTTGTGGCGCAGGCAGTTTCTGTTTATAAACTTTTAAATCCAAAAGAGCCAGAACCTCTTTCTTTAGAGCAGCAAAATTTTCTTGAGCAGTCGTTGAACAAAAAATTTCCTGAGCGTACAAACATTGTTTCAGAACTTCCGTTTCAGTATGTTCCAGCGGATTTGTTTGTGAATGCAGAAAGCGCAATTGTTATTGACTTTGCAACAGGAAATATTCTTTTTGAAAAAAATGCTGATGTTCAAATTCCGCCGGCTTCGATGACAAAGCTTGTGGAAATGTATGTTGTTTTTGAGGCTGTTGAAAACGGTGAAATTTCTCTTGATGATGTTGTTCCGCTTCCGCCTGAAAGCTGGGCCAGAAATCTTCCAAGCGACGCTTCGATAATGTTTTTGGATGAAGGTCAGAAAGTAACGCTTAGAGAACTTTTGCTTGGACTTGCGATTGCCAGCGGAAACGATGCTTCAATTGCTGTTGCAAAATATGTCTGCGGAAATATGGATTCGTTTGTTGAACGGATGAATCAGACTGTAAAAAAAATGGGCTTGGTAAAAACTGAATTTGTGGAATCAAGCGGCTACAGCGAAAAAAATATTACGACAGCAAAAGAGTTCTCAGCTTTTTGCAGAAAATACATAGAAAGATTTCCGTTTGCAATCACTGAGTTTCATTCCCAAAAAGTTTTGCGTTATCCGCTTGCAAAAAATCTTCCGCGAGAATCCGCAGAGCGAAACGGCGACAGTCAGGCTGTGATTCAGTACAACACAAATAAATTGCTTGGCTCTCTTGAAGGCTGCGACGGACTGAAGACTGGTTTTATTTATGAAAGCGGATTTAACATTGCTCTTACTGCGGAACGAAACGGCGTTCGCTATATTTCTGTTACAATGAAAGGTCCTGGACTTGGAAGCGCGCAGGGAAATATTTACAGAGTGAAAGACGGAACTAATTTGATGGAATATGCTTTTTCAAAATTTTCTCCGTACATTGCAAAGCGGCCTCATAGTTTTTCTGTGGGAGTTGCAGGCTCTTCTTTAAAAAGCGTTTGCCTTGTTCCTGCAAAAAGTGAAAATTTTTCAGTTCCATTTATTTCTGGAATTTCGCCAAAAGAAGCGGCGCAGAAAATTCATGTTACGGCAAATATTCCAAAAAGTATTTTTGGAGAATTCGAGGAAGGAACTCAGTTTGGAACTTTGTCATATTCACTTGACGGAAGAATTTTAAATACAGTTCCTCTTGTTGCAGACAGAAAAAGTGAAAAGATAAATTTCTTTGCTAGAATCTGGGGCGCGCTTGCATATAAAATTTCATCTTTAAAATAAAAATATTCTGTGGTTTTTATGAGTGAAAAAATTGACTTTGCATTTTTAGACAGCGGAACGGGCGGCATTCCATATATGCTTTTGCTGAAAGAAAAATCTCCTGAATCAAGATGCGTTTATCTTGGCGACACTGTTCATTTTCCTTACGGAGAAAAATCAGCGGAGGAAGTAACTTCTTGCGCTTCTGAATCAATTGAAAAAATTCTTGACTTGTGGAATCCGCGTCTTGTTGTCATTGCCTGCAACACAATCAGCGTAACGGCATTGAATCAGCTTAGAGAAAAATTTCCTGACGTTCCGATTGTTGGAACTGTTCCTGCGATAAAACTTGCCGCGAAAGTTACGGAAAACAAAAAAATCGGACTACTCGCAACCAACGCAACTGTAAAGCATCCTTACTGCAAAAAACTGATTTCTGATTTTGCTTCTGGATGCGAAGTTTTCAATCGTGGCGATCCTGACTTGATAAGTTTTATAGAGCATGATTTGTTTTATGCTTCAAAAGAAAAACGCCTTGCCGCTGTAAAGCCTGCCGTGGATTTTTTTTGTTCATGCGGATGCGACACTATAATTCTTGGATGCACACATTTTACTCACATGGCAGAAGATATAAAAGAATATTTTTCCAATGCTTCCGGAAAAAAAGTTTTTGTAGTGGACAGCCGCGACGGAGTTTCAAACCATGCGCTTGAAGTTATAAAAAATACATCTTTAAAAAATCGGCATGAGCCGAAATTTCTTCCACCTGACATGAGTTTTTTTGTAACAAGCTTTAAAAATAAAAATGACCAAAAAGAATACGAAACTCTTTGCAGAAATTTCAATATTCCTTTTGGCGGACTTTTAAAGCTTTAAAAATGTGAAAAGTTAAATTTTACTTTTCCATTCTTGCTGCAATTTCATCGATGTATTCCCAGCTGTTTACAATTTTCTTTGCTGGCGGATTTGCAAGGCGGGCAAGGTCTCCTGTCATCGTTCCTTCTTCAATAACATCGAGAGTTGCCTTTTCAAGTTTGCGGGCGAACTCTGCAAGTTCTGGAGTTCCGTCTAGCTCGGCGCGTTTTGCAAGTGCTCCTGTCCAGGCAAAAATCAATGCGACTGGATTTGTGGAAGTTTTTTCGCCTTTCAAATATTTGTAGTAGTGCTTTTGAACTGTTCCGTGGCTGGCTTCGTATTCAAATTCTCCGTTCGGGGAAACAAGAACAGAAGTCATCATTGCAAGGCTTCCGCAGGCAGATGCAATCATGTCGCTCATAACGTCTCCGTCGTAGTTTTTGCAAGCCCAGAGAATTCCGCCTTCGCATTTCATTATGCGTGCAACTGCGTCGTCGATGAGCGTGTAAAAATATTCTATTCCGGCTTTTTCAAATTTTTCTTTGAATTCTGATTCAAATACTTCGTTGAAAATTGCCTTGAAGTTTCCGTCGTAGATTTTGCTGATTGTATCTTTTGCTCCGAACCATACGTCAATTTTTTTGTCCAAGGCGTACATAAAGCAGCAGCGCGCAAAGTTTCTTATAGAATCGTCCAAGTTGTGGATTCCCTGAATTATTCCAGGTCCTTTCATAACTTGAATTGTTTTTCTGATTTCTTTTCCATCATCGCCTGTGAAAACAAGTTCGGCTTTTCCAGCTCCTGGAGTTTTTATCTCGCAGTTTTTGTAAACATCTCCGTAAGCGTGGCGGCCAAGAACAATCGGCTTTTTCCAGGAAGAAACATTGCACTGAATATTCTTTACAAAAATCGGCGCGCGGAAAACTGTTCCGTCAAGTTCTCCACGGAGAATTCCGTTTGGTGAAGGCGTAAGCTGCTTGAGCTTGTATTCTTCCATGCGGGCGGCATTGCTTGTGATTGTGGCGCATTTTACTCCAACGCCAAGACGTTTGATTGCTTCGGCGGCTTCGTAAGTTACTTTGTCATCTGTGTCGTCGCGGTTCTTTAAGCCAAGGTCATAGTATTCAACATTAAGCTCAACGTAAGGCTCAAGAAGTTTTTCCTTGATGACCTTCCACAAAACTCTTGTCATTTCATCGCCGTCAAGCTCGGCAATCGCATTTTTCATTTTGATTTTTTCCATAATTAAACTCCTGAAAATCTATTCGAATTTTAGCGTTTTATTTTAAGCATGAATTTCCGTTGTAGTCCAAATCAGTAAGAACTTCCGTGTGGTCTTTAAAAACCGCAACAGTGTGCTCTTCGTGGCAGCTCCAAGAACCGTCCGCAGTAACAACAGTCCAGTCGCTTCCTTCTTCAATGTCAACGTCCGCAGTTCCTTCGTTAATCATCGGTTCGATTGCAAGAACCATTCCGGCTTGAATGCGCGGATTCGGACCAGTTGAAGGACAGTTGCAGACGCTTGGATCTTCGTGAACTTCAAGACCGACTCCGTGTCCGCAGTATTCATAGACAACGCCGTACTTGTTCTGATTATACGCAATGTCATATACCGCATTTGAAATGTCGCTGATTCTGTTTCCTGCCTTGCAAGCGTCAATTCCAGCCAAAAGACATTCGCGTGTAACCCGGCAAAGTTTTTGGTGCGCAGGCTTTACGTTTCCCACAAGAACCGTGTGCGTGCTGTCTGAAATGTAGCCTTTTAAATTCAGCCCGATGTCAAGCGAAACAATATCGCCGTCTTTTACAATCCGCTTTTTGGAAGGAACTCCGTGGATAACCTGATTGTTGATGCTGATGCACGCGCAGCCCGGAAAGTCCTCTTCGTACCATGCTGGAGTCGCCCCGAACTTTCTTGCAAAGTTTACGCACCAGTCGTCGATTTCTTTTGTGCTTACTCCGGGCTTTACCTTTGGAATAATTTCATTGAATAAATCAGCAAGCAAGTGGCAGCTTTTTCTGATTCCATTGATTTGCTCTTCATTTTTTAAACGTATCATATATAAACTCCATGATTTCCTATTTTGTTTCCGCGGAAATTCTTGAGGCTTCGTTTCTGCATATTTTTGCAGTCTGAAAATCTCCAATCCGCTCGTAAGAATCCGCAATCTTTAAAAGAAAAAACGCATCATCATTTTTTCCGAACCTAAGTTCAAGCGCGCGCTCCCAGGCATCTATTGCAAGCTCGTCGTTCACGGCTCCTTCAATGTTGTTGCGCAGAATATGGCGTGCAAGGCTCTTTACTTCCGGAAAAAAAAGCTTGAAATATTCAAACGAAAATTCCATCCGTATAATTTGATCCAGAAGAATTACAGCATCGTAGTATTCCTGCCGCAGAACAAGTTCTTCCGCAAGAATAAATCCGTAGTCCATAAAGTCTTCCCGCGTGAACCATCTTGACAGCCTGAATCCAACGCGCTCCATGTTCATTCTTTTGAATTCCTTTACAGCCTCATCTTCGTTGTTGTGCAGAAGGTCAAAAAAAATCAGCTTGGCGCGGCTTTCGTCATCGGTGCGCTCCAAAAGCCATTTTCTGTAGTCGAATGATTCAAAATTTTTTTCTCGGTGGAAATTGCTCTGCTTGAATAAAACTGACTCGTCAAAAAGTCCGCGTGATTTTATGTCGGACAAAACTTCGTAGGCTGCCACAAGCTCGCGGAAAGCTTTTGAGTCTTCACCCGTAATGTCCGGATGCAGAATCTTCGCCTTCTTTCTATATGCGCGCCGGATTTCTGCGATTGTCGCTGTTCTTGAAACGCCTAGGATTTTGTAATAGTCTTTCATTTTTTTCTTTTTAGACGGAAAAAATTTCACGCAAGATGAAGTTTACATTTTTTTTTGCATTTAAGCAATTAAAGTTGTTTTGCGTCCAAGAAATGATTTCGCCCTTAAATTGCTTAAACGTTCTAAATTTTGTATAATCGCGGCATGAGTGAAAATAAACGTACCGTTGACGAATCAACATTGGAAAAACTTTTATACCTTTCACGTCTTTCCCCGGAAAGCACAGACATGGCTACTTTAAAAAAGCAGGTGGACGAAATTGTAGGATACTTTGATATTCTTTCTAAATACGACGACAGCGAAAATCCCTATGACGCTTATCCTACAACAAAGGCTGAATGTCTGCGCGAAGATGAAATTGTTCCGGGACTTGAGATGCACGATGTTAAGAAAATAAACGAGCCGAATTTTATGGACGGATATTTCCAGGTTCCAAAAGTTCTGGGAGAAGGTGCGTAAGATGAAGTACAAGACTATAAAAGAAACTGTAGAAGCGTTAAAAAGCGGAGAAACTTCAAGCGTGGCTTTGGTAAAGGAATCCAAGGAAACTTTTGAAGCTGACAAAAATTCAGCATTGCCGCTTAATGCCTTCCTTGAAATTTATGACGATATTTTAAAGTCCGCGGAAGTTGCCGATCAGAAAATTTCAGAAGCTAGAAGCAACGGTTCTCTTGAAAAGCTTTTTGACGAGCAGCCTCTTCTTGGAATTCCATTTGCGGTAAAAGATAATATTTCTGTTCGCGGAAAAAAACTTACCTGTTCAAGCAAAATTCTTGAAGGCTATGTTGCTCCGTACAGCGCGACTGTAATAAACCGCCTTGAAAAAGCCGGCGCAATTCCGATTGGAAGATGCAATCAGGATGAATTTGCAATGGGCTCTTCCACTGAATATTCAGTTTACGGTCCTACAAGAAATCCTATTGACCGCGCTTATGTTTCAGGCGGATCTTCCGGCGGTCCTGCTGCTGCTGTTGCCGCGAATCAGGCTTTGTTTGCTCTTGGCACTGAAACTGGCGGTTCTGTCCGTCTTCCTGCAAGCTACTGCGGAATCTACGGTCTAAAAACTACTTACGGTGTTCTAAGCCGCTGGGGAGTTGTTGCTTACGGTTCTTCTTTGGATCAGGTTGGAATTCTTGGACACACTCCGCAGGACATTGCGCTTCCGTTGAGCGTTATGAGCGGCGTTGATTTTTATGACGACACTTCCGCTGATTTGCCTGACGCAAAGCCTTCCGTTGAAGCTTTCTCTGATTTTTCAAAACTGAAAATTGCCGTTCCTAAGCAGTTCCTTGAGTCAAAAGGAATGGACGCTGATGTTGCAAAAGTTTTTGAAGAAACCCGCGGCTGGTTTGAATCCAAAGGCGCAAAAATAGAAGTTGTTGACCTTCCGATTCTTGATGCCGCCATTGCAAGCTATTACGTAATCGCTTTGTCTGAAGCTGCATCGAACTTGAGCCGCTTTGATGGAATCCGCTACGGAAACAGAATTGATAACGGCAAAGGCTACGATGAGCTTTACGTGGACACAAGAAGCAACGGTTTTGGCCCGGAAGTCAAGCGCAGAATCATAATCGGAAACTACGTTTTGTCGGAGCAGTTTTCAGGCGATACTTACAAAAAAGGAATGTCTGTGCGCGCCCGCATTCAGCGTGAAATTGCAAAGCTTTTTGAGCAGTTCGATTTGATTCTTTGTCCGACTTGCCCGACTCCGGCTTTTAAACTCGGCCAGAAAGTTGATGATCCGCTTGCCATGTATCTTAGCGATTTGTTTACGACATTTGTAAATCTTGCCCGCATTCCGTCTCTGTCTGTTCCGGCTGGAAGAACTTCTGCGGAAAACGGAAATATGCCTGTTGGAATTCAGTTTGCAGGACCTATGTTCAGCGAAATGAAAATTCTTGAAATTGCCCAAGCATGGGAAAATGAGCATAAGGGATGCGGAATTCCTGTTGCGGAGGAAAAGTAAAAATGCCTTCTATTGATAAATATGAAATTGTAATCGGCTGTGAAATTCATACGCAGCTTTTGACAAAAACAAAGGCGTTCTGTGCCTGCGAAAACCGTTACGGAGGAATGCCGAATACCCGCGTTTGTCCTGTTTGCCTTGGACTTCCGGGAGCGATGCCTCGTGTTTCAAAAGGATATGTTGAGCTTGGTTCTGTTGCGGGGCTTGCTCTTAACTGCGAAATTTCACGCTTTACAAAATTTGACCGCAAGCATTATTTTTATCCTGATCTTGCGAAAGGCTATCAGATAACGCAATATGACATTCCGCTTTGCCACGACGGATATGTTGATCTTCCGATGCACAAGTATCCAAAGGAACAGCAGTTCGGTTCTGAAAAATGCCGCACAAAAAATTTCATCGGTCAGGACTGCATTCTGGAAAACGGAAAATATCGCCGTGTCCGTGTTGAGCGCATTCACCTTGAAGAGGACGTAGGAAAGTCTTTGCACTTGCAAGGCGCGCATTCTTATATTGACTACAATCGTTCTGGAACTCCGCTTATTGAAATTGTAACAAAGCCTGATATGACAAGCCCTGAAGAAGCTGCTCTTTTCATGGAAACTGTTCAGGAAATTTTGCGCTATGTTAAAGTTACAAACGGAAACCTTGAAGAAGGAAATATGCGATGCGATGCTAACATCAACTTGAATGTTTGGGAAGACGGAAAACTTTACCACACTCCGATTTCTGAAATCAAAAACTTGAACTCGTTCCGCTCAATCCGCGATGCCTGCGCTTATGAAGCTCAGCGTCAGCTTAAAGAATTTCAAGAAGACCGTCAGGAATTTAATCCGGGATTTAAAGTTACAATGGGCTGGGACGAAGCAAAAGGCCAGACTGTTGTTCAGCGCACAAAAAATTCTTTTGTTGACTACCGTTTTGTTGTTGAGCCGGACATAAAGCCGTTCAGCGTAAGCGAGGAGCTTATTGAAAATGCAAGGTCAAAAGTCGGCGAGCTTCCAGAGGCAAAACGCACAAGATTAAAGAAGGACTACGGACTTTCTGATTTTGATGTTGAAACCTTGACTTCTAGCCGCGACTTGGCTGTTTGGTTTGAAGAAGCTGCTGCCGGAACAAAAAATCCAAAGCGCACTGCAAACATAATCCTTACCGAGCTTCTTGCAAAACTGAATGAAGACAAAAAAACAATCAACGACGTTTCTATAACTCCTGCCCACATTGCGGAGCTTGTAAATGCGATTGACTCAAAGAAAATTTCAAGCGCGCAGGGAAAAGTTGTTTTTGCAAAAATGCTTGAGACAAATAAAATGCCTGCGGAAATTATTAAATCTGAAGGCATGGAAGTTGTGAGCGACAGCGGAGCAATTGAAGCGATTGTTGATAAAGTAATTTCAGCAAATCCAAAAGCTGTAGCCGACTTTAAATCCGGAAAAACAAATGTTGTCGGCTGGCTCATGGGACAGGTTATGAAAGAATCAAAAGGCAAGGCGAATCCTGCGGAAGCAAGTTCTCTCGTCCAAAAGAAACTTTCAGAAATCTAATTTGGTTTAATTTCGAGTTTTGGTAAAATAGTTGCCTAACTGTCATTCCCGTGCTGCGACACGGGAATCTTCTGTAAGTTTTCAACAGATTATCGGGTCAAGCCCGATAATGACAGTAAAATATAATTTTTCTTGAAGTGTAAATTTTTGAATCCGTCGTTCTGTTTTAGAATGGCGGATTTTTTTTTATTTAAAATTTTCTCCAGAATGATTGACAATCTTTTTTAGTTACTGTATGCTAACTTTTGTAAGTTAGTTTAGTCTAACTTGTGTTTATTACTAGCGGGCATATAAACTTGCGGTTCTTAATCCTAAGTTTACATCTCCTTACACAGCCACTGATGTGATATGCCCGCATTTTTTTGAGGTTGTATGAAAACTTTTGAGCAGACAGTAATTCACTTGGGCGCGCCGACTTTGTGCGGAGTAAAGCCTTCAAGTCTTGTTTCTGTTTCAAAAGAAGTTCTGTTTTGTGAATACAAAAAAATCCTTCTGTGGAATAAAATCCTTGAGGGCAACCAGAAAAAAATAAAAATTGCAAGAAGAGGAGAGAATCTTTTTTTGCTTTTCATTTATGACGAAAAACTTGTTCAGGAAATTCTTTCAAAGCCTGAAGTTTTGTCGTACTTGAATTTAAAAGGCTATTTTACAGACAAAGGAATTTCAAATGTTCTGAATGAACTTTTGAACCGTCTTTCTTATTGCGAAATTTTTCCGCATGAGATTGGAGTTTTCCTTGGTTATCCTTTGGAAGATGTTGTTGGATACGAAAAATATTCAGGAACGAAAAGCAAATTTTCCGGGGCTTGGGCGGTCTACGGAAATGTCGCGGAAGCTGTAAAAAAAATGGAGCTTTACAAAAAATGCTCTGCTTTATGCTCAAGCCTTTTGGAATCCGGAAACAATTTTGAAGCAATTTGCAAAACAATAAATTTTATGTGAGGTAAATATGAAGAAAGCTGTAATCTATGCAAGCACAACTGGAAACACAGAGGCAATGGCAAACGCTGTAGCTGAAGGTGTAAAATCTTGCGGCGCGGAACTTTTGATGTCAACTGCAAGCGAAGCGAGCGTTTCTGATGTTCTTGCTTGCGATGTTATTATACTTGGAAGTCCTGCGATGGGTGATGAAGTTCTTGAAGATTCAATGGAAGAATTCTACACAAATCTTGAAGGCGGCTTGAGCGGAAAAAAAGTTGCTGTATTTGGCTCTTATGACTGGGGCGATGGACAGTGGCTTAGAACTTGGGTTGAGCGTCTTTCTGCTGCTGGTGCAACTGTTGTAAACGGCGAAGGCTTAAAAGCTCAGCTTACACCAGATGAAGCTGCTCTTGCTGAATGCAAGTCTCTCGGCGAAACTGCATAAAAAAAATAGACTGCTTTGCATTTGCATTGCAGTCTTATAAAAAGTGCCAGTAAACAGGCACAGGTTTAAACTAATTCCTCGAGTTGGTTTAAAAGTGTGTGTGTTTGGTTTTAACTCCATTCTGAGTTTCAGACTGGAGTTTTTTGTTTTTAAATTCTGTGCATTTCAGAAAAAACTTTTTCGTTCATTATGTTCACTTCAACGCCAAGAGTTCCAAGTTCTTCAACAAGTTCTTTTCTTGCAGTGTCAATTCCGATGTCCGCATTGTCAAAATCAACCATCATCATCATAACGAAATTTCCGCTTAAAATTGTCTGAGAAATATCCGCAATATTTATAGAATGCTTTGCAAGATACGCTGAAACTTTTGCAATTATACCGACTTTATCTGCGCCAACAACAGTAACTATAGCTTTCATAATGAATTCATTTTAATAGAAAAAAAACTTATATACAAGAAGCCGCAATGGAAATTATGAAGGGGACTTTAAATAGTGGCGTATTTTGAAATTTCCACTGCGGCATTTTTTTTTACTCTGACTTTAAATAATCGATTCCTGATGAAACAGAAACATCTCTTGACAATGCAACGAATTTTATTTCGATTCCGGGCTTTGTATGCTCAAGCGAAATTTCGTAGTTGCCTTTTTCAAACTGAACCTGCCCGATTACAGCGCCTGTTTCTTTTCCTTCTGTGGAACGGCATTCAAATGCGAATGTTGGTTTTCCATCGATAAGCACGTTGCATACAGACTGCGAAACTTTGTCCACTTCACTTGGTTTTGAATAAACTCCAAGCACATTGTAAACTCCATTTTCCGGCGCAAAGAAAATTCTTTTTGTTTCCCCGTTGCAAAGAAATCTGAAATTTTCCTGAGCTGGATTTTTTGCGTTTTGATTTTCAGCTTTTGGAGCCAAGACAGGAATGTTGTTTAGCGGACGAAGCTTGCGTTCAGCCACAAGAGTTTTTGCAAGGAATTTTATGATGTCCATTGCGCAAACTTGAAGCTCCGCAGTTGTAAGCTCGCCGTTTTTCAAGCTTGCCTTTATGTTGTCGTTGTTTCCTTCTTTTTCCGCAGTATCGTTGTTTACAATCATGTAGATGTCGTTTCTCGCGCGGACCATCGAAGCTGTAAGTTCAATTTCTCCTTTTCCGCCTTTTACGCAGTCGTTTATTCGTGCCCACCAGTCGGTCATTACGATGCCTGTGTATTTCCAGTTTTTGCGGAGAATTGTTGAATTCAAATCGTAGTTGCTTGCCGCAAAATGTCCGTTGATTTGATTGTAGCTTGTCATAATTGACTGGGCATTTCCACGTTTTACGGCAGCTTCAAATGGCTTGAGATAAATTTCTCTTAACGCGCGTTCTGAAATTATTGAGTCGTGTTCGCGTCTTTGAGTTTCCTGGCTGTTCGCGGCAAAATGTTTTATTGTTGCAAACGGGCCTTCTTTTGAAACGCCTTTTAAAATTGCAAGCGTCATCTCGGAAGTTAAAAGCGGATCTTCGGAAAAATATTCAAAGTTTCTTCCGTTAAGCGGATTTCTGTGAATGTTTATTCCAGGTCCAAGAACTGTGTCAATTTGATTTTGCATTAGCTCTTGGCTTTCAAATTCAAAAAGCTCCTGAACAAGAGGCGGATTCCAAGTGCAGGCCAGCAAAGTTCCTATTGGCATAAGAGAGGCTTCTTTTCCAGTGTCGAGCCTTATGCCTGAAGGTCCATCCGCGCATCCTGCAACAGGAATTCCGTAGTTATAAAGAGACTCGCTTACGCCGCCAAAAACAGATGCAATTCCCATTGTCGCTTTGCGGCTCATCATTCCTTCTCCGCGCACAAGAGTTGCAAGTTCTTCGTTGTTCAGCTGGGCAACAAATTTTTCAAGCAGCTCAGGATTTTTCTTTACATCCTGAAATTTTATTCCTTTGTTTCCCGTGAATGGAATTTCTTTTGGAAGATTTTCTTTTATGCGCTGTTCAAGACTGAACGATTCAAGCGGAACATTTTCTTCTTGAATTGAATAATTTCCGTTGGGCTTTAATTGCGCTGGCTTGATTCTTGAAAAAGCTTTTCGCGGAGCAAGAGCCTGGCAAAGTTTTTCTGTTGCGTAAGTTTTTTCAACTGAAATAAAATCGTTGCTTCCAACAGGAATTTTTTTTGCGCTTTCAGAATCAGTTCCAAGGAACACAAAATATTTTCCTTCTTCAAGAACAAATGAAAATTCAAATCCGGAAATTCCAGAGTCGTCGTAAGAAGCAATTGATTCCAAGTTGAATGAAAGTTCAAGTTCTTCCGACTGTCCCGGTTTTAGCAAATTTGATTTTTTGAATGCGACAAGAACTTTTGAAGGCTTTCCGAGTTTTCCCTGCGGAGCTTGAACGTAAAGCTGAACAATTTCTTTTCCGCTGAATTTTTTTCCAATATTTTCTACGAGGACTTTTACGTTTACATTTTTTCCGTCCACAGAAGAAGAAACAAATTCAGTTTTAAATTCTGTGTAAGAAAGTCCGAATCCAAATGGAAACAAAATTTTTTCTTTTGCGAACGTTGAAAAATATCTGTAGCCGACATAAATATCTTCCATATAAAAAGATTCATTTGGCGTTGCGAAATTTTTTGTGGAAGGATAATCGTCTATTGATTTTGCAATTGTATCTGTGAGTTTTCCGCATGGAACTGATTTTCCGCACAAAACATTTGCGCAGGCTCTTCCGGATTCTTGTCCGCCTTGCCAAGCATAAACTACGGATTTTATTTTTCCAGAAAATTCTTCATCGTCAATCCAAGCGGTTTCGATTATTCCGCATGAATTGAAAACGATTATTACGCTTTCAAATGCGGCGCAAATTTCTTTTATCGCATTGCGTTCTTCGTCAGTTAAAAACCAGCATCCTTTTTCTTTTGTGAAGTCTTTGTCTTCTCCGGCATTTCTTCCTATAACGAAAATCGCTTTCTTTGAAACTTTTGCGGCATTTTTTGCAAGCTCCGCTGAAACTGGAAATTCCTTTTGAAAATAAGGCTCCATTGCCCAGCCGCCTCCGCCATTGTCAAACGGATTTTCCTTTATCCAGTTTCTGTAAATTTCTGCAAGCTCCTTGTTTGCCATTGGAATGTTGTCTGTTAAATTTGTGGAATAAGGCGCGCGGACTGAACCGCCAGAACCCATTCCGCATTTGTAAAAATCAAACTGGCATCTTCCAAAAATAGAAACAGTTTCGTTTTCTGCAAGCGGAAGCGCATTTTCTTTGTTCCTAAGAAGTACGATTCCTTCCTGCGCGGCTTCAAGAATTTTTTCTGCAAATGTCATAAAATCCCCCGTAATAATTTTTAAGTAAAAAATGTTATAAAAAACAACACCTGTTTTTTATCAATATTAGCACTGGTTGCTTTCAAAATCTTTAACTATATGCTAAATTAATATAACAATCTTCCATTTTTTTTAAGGGGCAGTTTTTGAAGCGTTATTCAACTTTCAATGTGGATTTGTCAGAAAATGTTGCGTACAACGATCCGGCTTTTCCTGCGTATATTACAAGCGGATTTTTATCTTGCTATCCTGATTTAAAAGGCTGCACTCACTGGCACGAAGACTGGGAATTTATAATCGTTCTTGAAGGTCTTGAAACTTACAACGTGAATGGAAACTTAATTGAAATTGAAGCGGGAGACGCAATCTTTGTAAACAGCCGGCAAGTTCACTACGGATTTTCAGCGGACAGAAAAGACTGCGAATTTATCTGCATTTTGCTGAATCCTTCGTTGCTTTGTTCCAATAAAGATTTTGATGAAAAATTTGTAAAGCCGTTTACGTACAATGCAAATTATCCTTTTATAAAACTGAGCCGGAAAATCCAGTGGCAAAATAAAATCATAAAACTTCTAAAAGAAATTCATTTAAAGAAAGAAACAAAGACTTGGCAGTTTGTAACGCAGCGGAATTTTTTCAGCATATTTGAGCTAATCTATTCCAACGTGGACATAAAGTCTGAAAGCTTGGCGCAAAATTCAGCCGGACTTAACGCTTTAAAGCTGATGATGGTTTTTATTCAGGACAACTATAAGAAGAAAATTTCACTTGAAGATATTGCTTCCGCCGGATTCTGCTGCAAAAGCAAATGCTCTTCAGTTTTCAGCCAGTATTTAAAGGAATCTCCAATAATTTATCTTATAAAATACAGGCTAAAAATCAGCACCGAGCTCCTTTGCAAGACTGACATTCCGATTACTGAAATTGCCTATGAATGCGGATTTTCTGGAATAAGCTATTTTTGCGAAACTTTTCACAAATATTACAAGACAACGCCGCTTGATTTTAGAAAGGATTCCGCGCAAATTTCCTAGAATTTCCTGAAAAATTTACATTTAGGTTTTGCCCAAACTGATTGTTAAAAATTTTAACATTGCATATTTAAACCTTGACAAATTTTTCATGTGAACATAAGATATTAATATGGACTTAAGAACTGTATTAACACCTGACACAGTAGACCTTCATTTAAAGGGAACTACAAAAGAAGAAATTATTGACGAGCTTCTCGATATTCTCGTGAAAGCCGGGAAAGTAACAGATAAAGCAGTTGCAAAGGAGTGTGTTCTTGACCGTGAGCGCAAAATGTCTACCGGCATGAAGCATGGAATTGCAATTCCGCATGGAAAAACTGACACAGTTTCTGACTTGGTTGCTTGTATTGGAGTTTCAGACAATCCTGTTGATTTTGACAGTTTGGATCAGGAGCCTTGCCGTATATTTATTATGACATTGTCGCCTGTAAACAAAACTGGTCCGCATCTTCAGTTCCTTGCTGAAGTTAGCCTTTTGTTTAAATCTGCTGACAAGCGCGCTCAGATTCTGAATACTCAGGACAAAGCGGAAGTTATAAAGATTTTGACTGAATAGTTTATTTTTATTCTATATTTACGGAAGCTCTTGCTAAATGCAGGGGCTTTTTTCGTTTTTAATGAATTTGATTTTTGCGCAGAAAAACAAAGGCTCGTTTAAAAGAAAATACTTGACATTTTGTCTTTTTTTGTCATAATAAAATAAAATTTATAGAAGAGGTAATTATGGCTGAAAAATACGCATTTTTGTTTCCGGGACAAGGCGCACAAGCTCCAGGAATGGTAAAAGACGTTGCTGAATCTTTTTCTTCGGCAAAGAAAGTTATTGATGATGTTTCTTCCATTGTAAATTTAGATATGGCAAAACTTTTGTGGGAATCAGATGCGGCACAGCTCAGCCGTTCTGACAACAGCCAGATTGCCATAACAGCGGCTTCTCTTGCTTTGATGGCTGCTTTAAAAGATAAAAATATTGAGCCTTCTGCGGCAATGGGATTCAGCCTTGGAGAATTTCCGGCTCTTTACGCTGCGGGAGTTTTGTCATTTGAAGATGTTGTAAAAGTTGTACGCCAGCGCGGACTTATTATGCAGAAAGTTTGCGAGGAAATCGCGGCGAAAAATGAAGGCCATGCGCCTGGAATGACAGCGGTTCTTGGGCTTCCTCCTGAAAAAGTAAAGGAAATCGCTTCGGGCATAAAAGATGCTTATGCGGCAAACATGAACAGCGTAAAGCAGACTGTTGTGAGCGGAACTTTTGATGCTCTTGCTGCAGTTGAAAAAGCTGCTTCTGAAGCTGGCGCGCGCCGTGCAGTCCGCTTAAAGGTTGCGGGCCCTTTCCATTCTCCTTTGATGCAGAATGCCGCTGTAGAATTTGAAAAAGCTATTGCAGATGTTAAGTTCAACGACCCGAAAATCAAGTTGTTCTCAAATGTAACAGGAAAAGAATGTGTTTCCGGCGAAGAAGCAAAAAAATCCGCAGTTCTTCATCTTACAAATCCAGTTCTTTGGACGGACGAGGAAGATTGCCTTGCTTCTGTTATGAAAGCTGACGGTTTTGACAAATGGGCTGCTCTTGAAGTTGGTCCTGGAAAAGTTCTTTCTGGACTTTGGGGAAACACTGAATACAACGCTTCGATTGCGGTTTTGCCAGTTAACACAGCTGAATCTGTAAATAATCTGTAATTATGGGAGAAAATATGCTTCTAAAAAACAAAAAGGCTTTGGTTACTGGTTCTTCACGCGGAATCGGACGCAAGATTGTTGAAGTTTTTCTTGTAAATGGATGCGAAGTCTGGGGAATGTGCACAAAAGAATCCGCAGGAAAAGCTGAGCTTGAAAAACTTGCCGCGGAAAACGGAACTGCTTTCCATGAATTTTATGCAGACGCAGGAAACGCGGAAGTTCTTACAGCGGCGGTAAAAAATGCGCTTGGCGAGTCCGGCGGTTTTGATGTTCTTGTAAACAACGCAGGAATTACACGCGACACTTTGAGCTTTAGAATGAAAAAGGAAGACTGGGATTCAGTTCTTGCCGTGAACCTTACTTCGGCTTTTCTTGTTTGCCAGATTGTTTCAAATGATATGATTCACAAAAAATCAGGCTCCATAATCAACATGGCTTCAATTGTTGGAATTCATGGCGGAGCTGGACAAGTGAATTATTCTGCAAGCAAAGGCGGACTTATTGCATTTTCAAAATCGCTTGCAAAGGAAGTTGGAAGCCGCGGCGTTCGTGTAAACTGCATTGCTCCGGGATTCATCGAAACAGACATGACAAATGCTGTAAAAGAAGAAATCCGCAAGGCTTGGGTTGAAGGAATTCCTTTAAAGAGAGCCGGGAAGCCTGAAGACGTTGCAAATGCGGTGTTGTTCCTTGCTTCTGACTTGAGCCTTTATGTAACTGCTCAGGTTATTGGTGTTGATGGTGGAATGGGAGCATAAGGCTTTCATTATTTACTATATAATTATATTTTTATGGAGAAAATTATGCGCAAAGTTGTTGTAACAGGACTTGGATGTGTTTCGCCAATCGGAAACAGCGTTGAAGAAACTTGGGCTTCTATAAGAGCCGGAAAAAGCGGAATCGCAACTATAACACATTATGATGCTTCTGCTTTTAAAGTAAAATACGCTGCGGAAGTAAAGAATTTTGAAGCTGACAAATACATGGATCCTCAGTCAGCACGCAAAATGGCAAGATTTTCAAAATATGCTGTAGCCGCTGCAAAAATGGCTTTGGATGATTCAAATCTTACAGACAACAAGGAAGCTTTGGACAATGCCGCTGTTTACCTTGGAGTTGGAATCGGTGGACTTGAAATTACAGAATCAAGCATGAAAAGCTATTTTGACTCTGGATTTAAGCGTATGCCTCCAATGACAATTCCTCAGCTTATTCCAAATGAAGCTGCTGCAAACATCAGCATAAAGTTTGGACTTCATGGAGTTGCGCATACAATCGCCACAGCTTGCGCTTCTGGTTCAGATGCTCTTGGACAGGCTTTGGACAATATCCGCGCAGGAAGAAGCGACATTGTTCTTGCTGGCGGAGCTGAATCTACACAGAACGGATTCGCAAACTTGGGATTTACAGTTCTTCAGGCTTTGAGCTCAAAATGGACAGATGATCCTTCAAAAGCTTGCCGTCCATTTGACAAGCAGCGCGACGGATTTGTTATGGGCGAAGGCGCGACAATTCTTGTTCTTGAGGAATACGAGCACGCAAAAGCTCGCGGTGCAAAAATCTATGCTGAATTTGCCGGCTATGGCGCAACTTGCGATGGTTATCATCTTACAGCTCCTAATCCAGACGGAATTATGGGCGCACGCGCAATGACTTTGGCAATGAAAGATGCTGGCGTAAAACCGGAAGATGTTACATATTACAATGCGCACGGAACTTCAACCCACTTGAATGATTCCGGCGAAACTGCAATGCTCCACATGGCATTCGGCGAGGCTGCAAAAAAACTTCACATTTCTTCAACAAAGAGTATGCACGGCCACTGTCTTGGAAATGCTGGCGCGCTTGAAGCTATGGTTTGCGTAAAGGCAATTCAGGAAGGATACATTCCACCGACAATCAACCTTGATGAAGTTGACGTTGAAGGCGGATGCGACCTTGACTACACACCGAACAAAGGAATCGACATGAACATTGATGTTGCTATGAGTGGAAACTTCGGTTTCGGCGGACACAACGGAATTGTTGTATTCAAAAAAGTCAGCGAGTAAAAACATGGAAAGATTTACTGATATAGAAAGCCTTCTTCCGCATAGAAAACCATTTTTGTTTGTGGATTCAATTGAAAGCTACGATGAAAAAGGCTGCGTCTGCACAAGAAAATTTACAGATGAAGACTTTTTCTTTAAAGGGCATTTTCCGCAGTATCCTGTTGTTCCGGGCGTAATTCTTATTGAAACAATGGCGCAGGGTGGCGGTGCCGCATTGAGCCTGCAGAAAACTTTTGCTGAAGGCAGCTTGTTTTTCCTTGCTACGGTTGACAAGGTGAAATTCCGCAATCAGGTTCGTCCGGGCGACACTGTAAGAATGGAAGTTGCAAACTTGCGTGTAAGTCCAAAAATGGTAAAGCAGTCGGGCAAAGCTTTTGTAGGCGATGTTCTTTGCGCTGAAGCCGAATGGATGTGCCTTGTAGGTTCTGCAAACTAAACAGTTGACTTTGTTTTTTTAGCCGTTGTCTTTTTGGCAGCGGCTTTTTTTATTTGCTTGGGATTTTTTGAAGGACGTCCGCCTTTTTTTCCGTTTGCGCGGGAAGCGGCTGCTTTTTTTTCTGATTTTATTTTCCCAAGAATTTTTCCGGCATTTGAAACAGGCAGCGGAATTTCTTGTGTCTGCCAAAGCTTAAGATTTTTCTTTCCTTCATTCTTTAAAAAAGCAATTTGCTGAATTAAACTATATGCGGAATCCAGTCGGGCTTTTAGATTTGCGCAGAAAATTTTTTCCGTGGAATCTTCAATCCGCTCTTCAAACTGATCTATTAAACTCAAAATTTCGTTTGCGGCAGTTGCAGCTTCTTTTGCGAAAGTTTCAATATCGATTTCTTTTGTTGATCCGCTTCTGAATTTTTTTAATGCTTCTATAATCAGCTTGTCGCTCGGCTTTAATTCAACAGGGTCGTCTTTGAATTCCGCGGCAAGAAGAAAAAGCGAGATGTTTGAGTCAAGCATATTCAAGTCAAATATTTGCGCCGAGTCCGGTTTTGCAGAAAGCTGAAGTTCTTCGATTTTTCGCTCTACGGATTTTTGAAGCTCGATGATTTCCTTTTTTTCTATAGTCATTCTGCTGTTAGTATAGATTAGGTTTTTGCGAAAGTCTATTACCCGTTGAAAAACAAGGGGATTTCTGTTAAAATCAGAATATGAGTACAAGATGTTTTACAATGTTAAAGCCTGGTGTTTTGAATCGCAGGCTCGTGGGTGAAGTTGTTAGCCGCCTTGAAAAAAAAGGTCTTAAACTTATCGGACTTAAGCTTATGAATATAAGCCAGGATCTTGCTTCCCAGCATTATGCAGAGCACAAGGGAAAAGCTTTTTATGATCCGCTTCTTGATTACATAACAAGCGGTCCTGTTGTTGCAATGGTTTGGCAGGGCGATGACTGTGTTACTTTGGTTAGAAAAATTACTGGCGCAACAAATCCAGCAGAAGCTGCTCCGGGAACTATCCGTGGAGATTTCTGCTGCCATACTTCTCATAATATAATCCATGCTTCAGACAGCGACGAAAGCGCAGAAAGAGAAATTGCATTGTTTTTCAAACCGGAAGAACTTGTTGACTGGGAAGACCAGGCTGGAATTTGGTATTAATTCTTTCTATTAAAATTACAAGGCATTGCATAGGCGCATTTTGTCTTATTGCAGTGCCTTTTTTGTTTTTCTCTTAAGTTGATTTTTTTTGCATTGAGGAATTGTTTTTTCTGTAGTAATATTGAGCTAGCTATAAATTAGGTTGAAGAGTAAAATTCAGTCAGCTTTATCAGGGAATTTGATATGGAAATTTTTGAAGTTGGAATAATTGGAGCGGGTGCCTGGGGAACAGCTTTGGGAACTGCGATTGCGCGCGGCGGACATAAAGTTCAGCTTTGGGCAATGGAAGAAGACGTTGTTGAGTCTATAAACAATCAGCATGAAAACAAAAGGTATCTTCCGGGATATGCGCTTGAACCTTCAATGACTGCAAGTTCTGACATAAGAGCTGTTGCTTCTGGAAAGCAGTTTTTGATTATGGGAAGTCCTTCTCTTTATCTTGCTTCTACAATTAAAAAATTTACTGATGTTCCTAATATTGCGGACGGCTCTACAATAATCGGCGCGCTGACAAAAGGCTTTGTTCCTTCTGAATCTGGAATTCCTGAATTTGTTTTGGATACAATGGAAGAGGCGCTTCCTGAATGCTATAAAAATGCGACAGTTTACATTGCCGGTCCTAGCCACGCCGAGGAAGTTGCGCTTGGAAAAATAACCGGACTCATTGCGGCAAGCCAGCATCATAGAAACGCAGTTCGTATGCGTGATCTTTTGCGCGTAAAAGGAATTATGGCTTATGCTTCTTTTGATACGATTGGTGTTCAAGTTTGCGCGGCTGCTAAAAATGTGATTGCTGTTGTTTACGGGGCGATGGATGCTCTTGCTGAAAACAGTCCGATTTTTGGAGACAATACGGAAAGCCTTTTGATGGCGGCAGGACTTAATGAAATTCAGACACTTGGATTTGCAATGGGCGCAACTCATGCGGCTACGTTCACTTCAATCAGCGGAGTCGGAGATTTGGATGTAACTTGCAAATCGAAATACGGACGCAACAGAAGATTCGGGCAAGACTTGATAAAAACTGGAATGCTGGATCAGTTTAAAAATCTTGATGATTTGATTGCGAATGTAAAAAAAGTCGGATATTTGCCGGAAGGCGCGATTGCCTGCAAATACGTGCATAAAATTATGGAGCAGAAAAATCTTAAGCTTCCTATTTGCAATGCCTTGTACAAAGTTCTTAATAAGGAAATCAATGCGGAAGAGTGTCTCAAGGAACTTTTGCTTAACAGATAGAGCGATTTCAAAAACGGAGTAAAAAATGCTTGAAAAAATAACAGGAACTTTTAGCGGAATAATCCGCACTTTGAGCGGAAAATCTTCAATTACAGAAAAAAACATAGAGGAAACTGTAGAGCAGATAAAAATGGCTCTTCTGGAAGCGGACGTAAATTTGCGTGTTGTCCGCAGGTTTGTAAACAGCACAATTGAAGAGGCAAAAGGAGAAAAAGTTTTAAAGGCAGTAGATCCGGGCCAGCAGTTTGTAAAAATCATTTACGACAAGCTTGCGGCAATGCTCGGCGATAAAAAAACTGACCTTGCGTTAAAAGGACCTGACACTCAGTCTGTAATTCTTTTGCTTGGTCTTCAGGGCGCGGGAAAAACGACTGCGGCTCATAAACTTGCAGCTCGTCTTAAAAAAGATGGAAGGCGGCCTTTGCTTGTTGCCTGCGACTTGATTCGTCCTGCGGCGGTGGAGCAGCTTTGCGTTCTTGGCGAAAAAATCGGAGTTCCTGTTTACAAAGAAGACTCAAAAGATGCAGTAAAAGTTGCGGAGCATTCAGTTGATTTTGCAAAGAAAAACGGGCTTGATACAATAATTGTCGATACAGCCGGACGCCTTCAGATTGATGAAGAAATGATGTCGGAACTTGTTTCTATAAAGAAGAAACTTAATCCTGTGGAAACTGTTCTTGTCGCGGATTCCATGACGGGCCAGAATGCTGTTGACATTGCAAAAAGTTTTGATGAGCAGCTTGGACTGACTGGCGTTATTCTTACAAAGTTTGATTCAGATGCGCGTGGCGGTGCGGCTCTTTCTTTGAAGTCGATTACGCAGAAACCGATTCTCTTTATCGGCACTGGTGAAAAAACAGAAGACTTTGAACCTTTCCATCCAGATAGAATTGCAAGCAGAATTCTTGGAATGGGCGATGTTGTTTCGCTTGTTGAAAAAGCCCAGGAAACTGTGGATCAGGAAGCCGCTCTTAAAATGCAGAAAAAAATGCAGCGCAATGAATTTACGTTGCAGGATATGCTTGAGCAGCTTGAGCAAGTTGAAAAAATGGGCAGCATAAAATCGCTTCTTGACATGATGCCTGGGCTTTCTGGACAAATCAGCGAAGAGCAAATCAACAAGGCTGGAATGAAGCATCAGAAAGCTATTATTCAAAGCATGACATACAAAGAGCGAATGAACCATTTGATTATTGGTCCTACCCGCCGCAAGAGAATTGCAAAAGGAAGCGGAACAAGTGTTCAGGAAGTAAACAAGCTTATAAAGCAGTTTGAAAAGACAAAGCTTACAATGAAAAAACTTGCACGCAACCGCGGTGCGCAGGCAAAACTTATGCAGCAAATGGGAGCTATGGGAATGGGCGGCTCTATGCCAAATCTTCCGAAAGGCTTTAATATGCCGGGCGGATTTAAGTTTTAGTCCAGAACAATCAGAGATGCTGTTTTTCCATCGGGAGTGTAGCATTTCTGAGGATTCCCTGAATCTGGAAAAGAATTTATTCCAGTGTAAAAGGCGTATTCATATTTTCCAGGCGGAAGCGGAATTTCAAACTGATAGATTCCTGGCGCAACTTCGCTCATTTGGTAAATCCAGCTGTCCCAGTTTGTAAAGTTTCCGCCAACACGAACTTTCTGCCCGGATTTTCCTTTGTAGACAAAACGAATTTTTCCGCCGCTGATTTTTTCAGTTATCTGCGGAATTTCACGCGATGCATTAAAATGTGAAAGCACAAGATTTGTTTCCCTGCTGAAAACTGTTTCGTCATTGAGCGGATCAACTGTCCAAAGTCCGTCTATAATCAGCCTGTAATTTATTTCAAGAACATTTTTCGGAACTTTCAGAATATAAAAATAAATTGAGCTGGATTCTTTGTATTCCATGTCGATGAATTTTTTTATCTTGAAAGAATGGATTGTTTTGAATCCTTCAAAGTCAAATGCGATTCCGATGTGGCGCGCGTTGCTTTTTGATGTGAAAATTGCATAGTCGCCTTTTAGATATGGAGAGCCAACATCTTGAATTGTGTTCACGAGTTCGGCGTAATCAAGTTCTTCGTCCGTGAGCATGACTTTTGATTCCGCGCAAAAAAGTTCCGCAGAAGATAAAAAAAGAAAAACTGAAAAAATAGCGCAAAGTATTTTCTTCATATATGTATTTTCGGAATTTTTTATTTTAAAGTTGAATTCTATTTTTTAGCTGAAACTTTGAGGCTTTCCGCAGATTTCAATTTTCTAAACTTGGCGGATTTGTGTGCCGATATTAGACTTGAAACCATGTCGCTTTGAGGAGTATAATTTTTAACCATGCCAGGACTAAAGCAGCTGCAGCAGTTTAATTCGGATATATTGAATCTCGGTGATGAAGTTAAAATCCGGGCTGCCCGCGGAGAAAAACCAGTAACAGTAAAAATCCCCAAAGATGTCGCAGACATAGATGATTCTGAAGATTTTGTAAATGGACTTCCAGCTCTTTCAGAAGAAGATCAGGCGCAAGCTGCCGCGGCCGCAGAAGAACGCAAGCGTGAAGCAAACGATTTTTCCGACTTCATGGACAGCGATGATTCTGAATCTAGTTCTGAGCAAAAGCCAGCTGCAACTGAAGAAGAGGCAGTTCCTGATGTTTCAGATCTTTTGCCTTCTGCCGGCGACATGGATTTGTCCGACCTTGACTTGTCTGAATTTGAAGATGAAAAAGAGCCGGAGCCTGAACCAGAGCCAGAAGAAATTGGAATTGAAGACATGGACTTGGAATCTCTTCTTGCATCCAACCCGGAACCTCAAGCACAAGACGAGCCGCAAATTTCCAATGATGAAAAAAAATCCGAGGAAAGCGAAGAGTCTGTAAATCCTGACATTTTTAATCTGGATTCGTTTGGCAATGATTCTGCTCCTCAAAATTCTATTCCTGCTTCAGAGCCGGACGGAACTGCTTTTGATGAGTCGCTTTTTGATATGCCGTCTGAATCTGATTCAAGTCAGGAAAATGTTCTGCCAGATCTTGACACTGATTCTCTTGCAGATTCCTTGAGCGGAATTGGTGAAATGGATTTTCCTTCTACGGACAAAAAGTCAGAAACCAAAGAAGAAACGCAAGAAATTCCTGTGGATGAAAATTCATTTGACTTGGATTCGCTTAATATTGACAGCTTGAATGATGAAAATTCTTCCGAGCCAAAATCAGAAACTTTTGATGCGCCTCAAGAAAATATTTCAGAGCCTTCCGCAGAAAATTCAGAAACCAAAGCCGACGATTTTTCTGACATTGATTTGCCAGATTTTGATATGCCGTCGGACAATGCGGATTCCTTGCCTGATTTTAACGAAAAACTTTCTGTTCCGAATTTTGACAAGCCAGAAAATGAAACTACAGAGCAAAATTATTCCGCTCCGGCTGCAACTGACGGTGAGCTTTTTTCCCCGGAAATGGATGTTCCAGAAGATGAGCCAGTTGAAACTTTTGACACGAGCGACATAAACGACCTTGACTTTTCGAATCAGGAAGACAGCGGATTTGAGCTTGGCGGAGTTGATTCTGACGGCGATGACGAATTTCATATTCCGGGATTTTCAGACATTGCGACTGCCGACCTTACAAAAAAGCCAGATGTTGCGACTGCTGATTTTTCCAATGCCGCGGAAGCCAAGGAAAGCGAAAAGCCAAAGAACACTTTTACAGATGCGGAATACAAAAGATTCCAGAAAAATCTTGCGACTTATCCGCTGAATGTAAGAATTGCGCTTGAAGATTTTGTTGTAAAAAATGAATTTACAGACGACGCAATTTTTTCAGTTCTTGAAAAAGTTTTAAGAAAAGCTCCTGCTCGGCAAGTTGCCTCTGAACTTGAAAAGCTCCTAGACATTTCGCTCGATGTTCCGCGGGATTTTGAACGCCGTTCAGCCGCTGAATATGAAGCCTACAAAAAATCAATTGAGTATCAGCTGAAAAACAGAATAATTCCTAGTGCGATTTTTACAACTGCCGCTGCGATTCTTGTTTTCTGTATTTTTACGCTTACAAACAATTTCATTTATAAACCGGCAAGAGCAAGCAGCCTTTACAAGCAAGGATATGCGCTTTTGCAGGACAATCAGTATCCTCAGTCTGAAAAAAAATTCAATCAGGCTTTGACATATAAACCTGTAAAAAAATGGTTTTTCCGTTTTGCTCAAGGCTACAGAAATCACAGGCAGTACGACCGTTCCAGAATGATGTACCGCGCAATTCTTCAGCGTTACAACCATGACAAAAAAGCCGGACTTGAATGGGCGGACATGGAAACTTCAGACTTGTACAACTACGAGGAAGGCGAGCGGATTTTAAAGCGTGAAGTTCTTGACTACCACATAAATGATTCGGACGCTTTGCTTGCTTTGGGCGACTTGTATCTTGAATGGGCTTCGGACAGAAATGCTGAAAAATTTCCTTTGGCAAAAGAGCAGTACGATTTGCTTACTCAGCTTTACGGAATCAACGACCTTTATCTTTCGCGCCAGATGAGATATTTTATCCGCACTGACAATTTGCGCCAAGTTCTTATGTACAAAAATATTTTGATGGGAAAAAAGAATGCCATTTCCTCAAAGGACTTGATTGAGCTTAGCGGATATATGCTCGACAAGCGTTATGGAAAACTTCGTCCGTCAGAAGAAAATTTAAGATTTTCTATTGAAGATGTCAGAAAGCTTTTGGAAACTGCGCTGAAATCTGCGCCGGAAAATTCAGTTGCGCTTTACAACATGGGCCGTTATTTTGTTGAAACCAGAAGCGGACGCAATGCTGCAAAACTTCTTGAGGCTTCTATAAATTCTTTTGAAAATCAGCCAAAGAGAAACCGCAAGGACACTTACAAATATATAAATGCAGTCAGGCTTTTGGGCGAAGAAATGCGGAATCAGCGTGAATATCTTACTGCGGAAGAATTGTACGGAAAGGGAATTGAAATTTTTGAGCGCGAGCGGGATTCCAGCGGATTTGAAAGCGATGAAAATGTTGGAACTTTGTATTCTGACTTGGCGGACTTGGACTACTTTATTTCCGGGGATAATGCCGCCGCTTTGAAGAATTATCAAAATGCGGTAAACAACAAGCACGACACTTCATCTGTGCGCTACAGAATTGGATATATTCAGTATCAGAATAGAAATTATCCTGCCGCTTTGGGCTCGTTTATAAAAAGCCAGGACACAAATGAAAATGACACGCATCTTTTGCTTGCCCTTGCGAACACTTTGAATTTGAGTGGAGACAATTATATTGCGCGCGGATATTACGAAAGACTTCTTTCTATTCTTAATGTTGAGCGCGAAAAATACGGAGTTGTGCTTCCGCAGATTCGCGATGACCATGCTGATATTGTTGACACTTACATGAAGGCTTCTAATAATCTTGGAGTTACGCTTTCAAGAATTGCGTCTGCAACAGGAAACAGCTCGTTGAATGCACAGTCGATTGTTTGCTTGCAGGAAAGTCTTAGAGCCTGGGACGCAATGACAAGAAACCAGACAACAATGATAAGGCTTGACGGTTCAAATCTTGCCGAGCAAAATATAAAATATATAACGCGCCCTGTTTCTGGATACGAACCTGAAATCTATACAGAAATTCCGCAGCTTTTAAATGGAGAGGAAGGACTGGAGTAATTATGATGGCTCTTTTCTCAAAAAAATACAGCGGAATAATTTCTCGCCAGAAAATAATTGGAATTTTAAAAGAGCTTTTCAGAAAGTCGATTCATCTGTGCAGCGCGTTTGTTCCGTGTTTTCTTTGGATTGCATATAAGCCGACTATTGCTTGTCTTTTTGCGCTGGTTGCTTTTTATTCCGTCGCGGAAATTTTGCGTCTAAATGGAAAAGAAGTTTTTTTGATTTCCGCCGTAACAGAAGCCGCCGCTAGAAAACGCGATGAAAATAAATTTGTTCTAGGTCCTGTAACGCTGGTTTTGGGAATTATTTCAAGCGCAGTTTTGTGGGAAAAACTTCCGGCTGCAATTGGAATTTACGCTCTTGCATTCGGAGATGGACTTGCAAGTCTTGCTGGAAAACTTTTTGGCAGAGTTCAGATTCCGTTTACAGAAGGAAAAACCGTTGCAGGAAGCCTCACTTGTTTTACTGCGATTTTTATTTCTTGCTATTTGGCTTGCTTTTTTATGTTTCAAGGTCAAGCTGATATAACAAAAGTTTCGCTCATAATTGCAGGAGCCGGAATGCTAATTGAAATTCTTCCGTTAAAGGATTTTGACAATCTTTTTATTCCGATTTTGCTCGGCGGATTAGCTCAATATTTGCTTTGCTAGTTCCAAGTGTTTTCCAAATAGTGAACGGTTTTTAAGTAAAGAAAACATCCTGAAACATAAAGAATAATCGCGATGAAAAATTCAAGCCAGCAGTCTGTGTTGCACAAAAGTCCGTAGCCTGCCGCAAGAACTACAACGCCAAATGCCTTTATGTAAATTTCTTTTATTCCTTTTGTGTAGGCTTCTGCTAAAACTGAAAAAATTGTTACTACAACAATAAAAACTCTTATGACCGCAAAAAATTTTCTAAATCCCCAAAGAACTGTGCAAGTTGAAGTTGTTATTGTTGTGTCCATCGGGTAAAAAAATCCGAACGCGCAAGTTGAAGCAAGCAAAATAAAAATGTTCCGTTCCGCATTTTGAAGCTCTTCCGCGGAAGAAAAAACTGTTGCAAAGAAAAGACTCATTGGCGCAAGAAATCTTCCGGCTGCCACAATCCGCCCGATGTAAATTAAAAAAAGTGAATTTGTTTTCCAGAATCCAAACAGCGGCAAAAGAATTCTCGCGCTTTCCGTAACGCAGCTGATTATGAATCCGGAAAAAAATAAAATTTCAAGTGAAGGCGTTTTTTCAAATCCCTTGAAAATTGCAATTGAAAGTGCCGGGGCTGAAAGACTGAACGTAATTATTGCCGCCAGCGATGAATTAAAATTGTACGGACACAATCCGCCTTTTGGAATAAGAACAAACGGCCGCATCGGATTTATCGGCGGAACTATTGATTTTGCCGCAGCCGCAATGCAAAGAACTGTAATATTGAACAAAAAAATAATCACGCTGAATATAAATAGAAAAAGAAAAATTCTGTTCTTGTTTTTTAAAGTCATGTCTAAAGAATACTCCAGCGGTTTCTTTTTATCAAGGGAAACTGTTTTGTCTTTCCGTGGAATTCTTTCCTAAAGATTTATTTTTGCTTGCCGAAAATTTATCTGTGAGAACTTCCAGCATTTTCTTGTGAAGTTTTTTCCGGGAGGAATAAAATGAAAAAATTTTTAGTTTGCGCATTTTCTGTTTTTTTTGCCGTGTGCAGTTCATTTGCAGGAGACGCCGCTTCTTTTGATGATATAGGTTTTTCTGAAGACGGAAAATATTATCTTTTTGGTCAGTACGGAAAAACAGATAAAACTTACGAGCCTTGGGCGGAAGTTTACACGGTTGATGTTGCTGCGAATGATTTTGTAAAAGGCGAAGTTTTCAAGTCAAAAGATTCCTCGGACATTTCAGGAAAAACTGCTTACGAAAATTTAAAGGCAAAATGCAACTGGAAAATTTCAAAATACAACGCAAAGCCAGCCGGAGTTGGAACACTTTTATATTTGCGCGAGTCAGAAACAAAATCTCCTACAGAAGAAATTGTGTTCAAGGATTTTGAAGGAATTTCTGATGTGTCTGGAATTCTTTATCACGTGCGCCTTGTTCCGTCTTTTAATGGAAGTGGAAAAAATTGCCGGTCAAAATTTTTTATTGAAGTTCTGAAAAAAGATTCTTCAGGAAACACAGTTTCTTCTTTTGCTGTTGGAACTCCTGACTTTGAGCGCAAGGGAATCACTGCATATCAGATTGAAAGAATTTTTGCAGACAAATCAGGAAAAAGCCTTGTCTTCGTTGTAAAGAAAACTCTTGAAGATGACACTGGAACTTCAATCAGATACATGGTTGAAACTTACCGCATAAAATAATTTTTTTTCTTACATAAACCTCCTTCGTTTTTGGCCTTCTGTTTTTTTCAGAAGGTCGTTTTTTTTCATTGTAGCAAACTTGCAAAAATGCTAAACTTTTCAAAAATCGAACAGAGGAAGTCAAAATGATAAAGAGAAACAAAAATTACACAAATCTTGCGAAAGGTTATCTTTTCCCGGAAATTGCAAAAAGACGAAAGGCGTTTCAGGCTCAGCATCCAGAAGCAAAAATAATCAGCCTCGGAATTGGAAACACAACAGAGCCTCTTGCTCCTCACATCGTTGAAGAAATGAAAAATTTTGTGGAAGCTCTTGGCACAAAGGAAGGCTATGAAGGCTATCAGGATGACAGCGCGGGAATGCCAAAACTTCGTGAACGCATTTCGCAGGCAATTTACAATGGCGCAATCAAGCCAAGTGAAATTTTTGTTTCAGACGGAGCAAAGTGCGATCTTGGGCGGCTTCAGGCAATGTTTGGCGCGGATGTGAATGTTGCGGTTCAAGATCCTTCTTATCCAGTTTATGTTGACGGAACTGTAATGGCTGGTGCGGGCGGAAAAGAGCCTGTTACAGAAAACGGATTCAAGGACATAACTTATATGCCGTGCCTCCCTGAAAACGGATTTTTCCCGGATTTGTCTGTTGTAAAAAAAGACAGCCTGATTTATATCTGCTCGCCGAACAATCCTACCGGCGCAGTTGCAACAAAAGAAAATCTCACTGAGCTTGTGAAGTTTGCAAAAGCAAATGGATGCGTTGTTCTTTTTGATGCGGCGTATTCAGCGTTTATCCGTGATGAAAATCTTCCGAAGTCAATTTATGAAATTGAAGGCGCAAAGGATTGTGCAATTGAAATGCAGTCGTTTTCAAAGCCAGCAGGATTTACTGGAGTCCGCCTTGGATGGTGCGTAGTTCCAGAAAATTTAAAATTTGATGACGGTTCAAAAATTGCAGATGCTTGGGCGCGCATAACAAACACCGCATTCAACGGAGCAAGCAATATTGCGCAGGCTGGAGGATTTGCCGCATTGGATGAAACCGGTCTTAAAGAAATGCAGGAAACAATAAGCTATTATCTTGAAAATGCCGCATTGATTCGTTCCGCTTTGGAAAGTGAAAATTTCAAGGCGATGAATGTTGAAGTTTATTCCGGCGGAAACGCTCCTTATGTCTGGGCAAAATTTCCTGGCAAAAAAAGCTGGGACGTGTTTGACCAAATTCTTAGCCAATGCAATGTAGTTGTAACTCCGGGCGCAGGATTCGGACCGAGTGGCGAAAGCTTTATCCGCTTCAGTTCATTCGGACACCGCGAAAATATTCAGGAAGCTTGCGAAAGGCTCAAGTCATTTAAAATTTAACTAAAAAAATCTGCTGCTTTTTATGCGGCAGGTTTTGCAAATTTTGAATCCGCATATTTTTTTCGAGGTAAAAATGTTATCTGAACGATTAGAAAATCTTCATCCTTATGTTCCCGGCGAGCAGCCAAAGGACAGAATTTATATTAAGCTGAACGCAAATGAAAATCCGTATCCGCCGAGCAAGAACGTTGCAAAAGCTGTAAAAAAAGCCGCGTCTTGCCACCGTGAAAAACTTGGGCTTTATCCAGATCCAGATTCCGTTGAGCTTAGAACTGCGATTGCCGATATGCTGAATTCCACAGGCGGAGTTCTTTGCAATTCCCAGAACGCAAAAAAAGAACTTGGATTTAAAATAAAGCCGCAAATGATTTTCTGCGGAAACGGAAGCGATGAAGTTCTTTCTTTTGTTTTTTATACATTTTTTGGAAGCAACTGTCCGCTTGTTCTTCCTGAGTTCACTTACAGTTTTTATCCCGTTTACTGCGGATTCTATAATATTCCGATGAAAAAAATTCCGCTCAAAAATGACTGGAGCTTGGACACAGAAAAAATGCTTTCCGAGTCTGAAAAAAACAACAGCTCGATAATTTTTGCCAACCCGAATGCTCCGACTGGAATTGCCTTGAAGCGCGCGGAAGTTGAATCGCTCCTGAAAAAAATTCCTTCGGACAGAATTCTTGTTGTTGACGAAGCTTATGCGGATTTTGGCGAAGAAAGCTGCCTTTCACTTTTAAAGGATTACAAAAATCTTGTCATTGTGCGCACGTTCAGCAAAAGTTTTTCGCTCGCCGGAATGCGACTTGGTTTTGCCGTTTCGAATCCAGAGCTTATAAATTCAGTTTTTACAGTAAAAAATTCATTCAATCATTTTCCAGTTGATTTTCTTGCGCAGACAGCCGGAAAAGCCGCTTGTGAAAATTATTCTTATTATGAAGAAAACGCAAAAAAAATTGTGAATGAAAGAAATCTTCTAACTGAATTTTTGCGCTCAAAAAATTGGTTTGTGATTGAAAGCAAGACAAATTTTATTTTTGCAAAAAAAGCCGGAACAAGCGGAACTTCAATTTACGAAGCTGTAAAAAAAGCCGGAATTCTTATCCGCCATTTTGACACGCCGGGCATAGAAGATTTTGTGCGCATAACAATTGGAACAAAAGAGCAAATGGACAAACTTAAAAAAGTTCTTGCTGAAATTTAAATCAATTTTTTCGGAGGCGTTAAAATGAAATTTTTAGTAATATCAGATTTGCACGGAAATTTGGAAGTTCTTGATAAAATGGATGAAATTTTCAAGCAGGCGGACGGCGTTATTTTTGCCGGCGACTTTGCAGAATTTGGCAACGAAGAAACCGGACTTCCGGCCCTTGAAAAACTTTGCTCTAAGCACGATACGATTTTTTCTGTAATCGGAAACTGCGACAATCCTTCTTTTATTGAAGAAACTGAAAAGCATGATATTTCCGTGGAAAAGCAGCTTGTAATGTACGAAGGGCTTGCGTTTGCAGGAAGCGGCGGCGGAAGCAAATTTACCGGCACAACTCCGAATGAAAAATCAGAAGAAGAGCTTATGGCGGATTTTAAAATTATCACGGAGCAAGGCGAGCAGGAATGGAACAACTTGATTGCGGTCAGCCACAATCCTCCGAAGAATACGGACTGCGATAAAATTTCTGGAGGCGTTCATGTTGGAAGCGAGCTTTTTACACAGTTTATTGAGCAGTACAAACCGCTTGCAGTTGTTACCGGGCACATTCACGAAAGCGCAGGAATTTGCAAAGTTGGAGCTACGACTGTCATAAATCCCGGCGCGCTTCTTGAAGGAAAATACGCTTGGCTTGAAGTTGCAAAAGAAAACGACGAATGGATAGTTGTTTCCGCAGAATTAAAGTCGCTTTAAAATTTCAGGCTGAAAAAATCCGCATTGAAACTTGTTTCATTTCCTGTATAATTTCAATGTGGACAAAAAATATTATTCAAATGAAAACTCAGCGGAGTCGATTGATTCCGCTTTTTATTACGACGGAAACGATTTGGGGTTAACACTTAACGGAACTTCTGCGTCTTTTAAATGCTGGGCGCCGACTGCCGACAATGTGCGACTTTTGCTGTTTAAAGATTCAGCTGCAAAAAAATTGTGCGCCGCAAAGCAAATGGAACGCAGGGAAAAAGGTGTCTGGTTTTTCAGCGGCTCTTATGAAGGCAGCTCTTACTATCAGTATGAAATTTCTTTTGGCGAGGAAGTTTATAAAGTTGCTGACATTTGGCACACAGTCGCTTCTCCAGATTCTGTTGCATCTCAAATCGCAGTTATCGAAAAATCAGAATATAAAAATCCATTTAAAGAAACCGACTATTCAAAAGCTGTAATTTACGAAATGCACATCCGGGACTGGAGCCGCGCAGTAAATCCGGCTTCGACTGGAAAATTTCTTGAAGTTGTAGATTCAAAAATAATTTCGCATTTAAAAGAACTCGGCGTAACTCATGTTCAGATTCTTCCGATGTTCGATTACGCGCAAAAAAATTCAGACCTTTCATACAACTGGGGCTACAATCCTTTTCACTATAATGTTCCAGAAGGCCGCTACGTTTCGCAAGGATACACTGACGGAATTCAAGCTGTAAAAGAAATGCAGCAAATGGTAAAGTCGTTCCATGACGCGGGAATCGCCGTGATAATGGATGTTGTTTACAATCACACTGACGGCACGCAAAATAATTCGCTTTATGACATGACCGTTCCAAAATATTTTTACAGGCTTAATTCTGAAGGCGGATATTCCAACGGTTCAGGCTGCGGAAACGAAATCGCCACAAATCACAAAATGGTAAAAAAATATGTGCTCGATTCTCTCAAGCACTGGATGAAAGATTTCCATATAAACGGATTCCGCTTTGACCTCATGGGCGTTCAGGAGCAGGAAACGATGTCGGAAATTTTTTGCGAGCTGAAAAAAATCGATCCGTGCGTAATGGTTTACGGCGAGCCTTGGACTGGCGGAGAATGCGCTGTAAAAAACGGATGCTCAGGTTCAGTTGCTTGCGGTGAAAATTGCGGAGTCGGCGCGTTCAATGATGATTTTAGAGACGCAATAAAAGGAAGCGAATTCGGCGGATTTGCAAAAGGTCAGGTTAAGGGAAACTTCTGCGATTCAGAAATTGAAAAAGGACTTCTTGGCGCGACTGGAAAAAACAATCGGAATCCAAGCGGCATTCCAAGCCTTTCAATTCATTATGTTGAATGCCACGACAACTACACTTTGTTTGACAAGCTTGCAATTTCGCATCTTGAAAAAACTTCGTATTCAGGAAATCTTTTTGAGGCAATCGGAAACGACGGGCTTGAAAAAGTGAAAATGCAGGACATTCTTGCGGCGGCGTATATCATTCTTGCGCAGGGAACTCCTTTCCTAAACGGCGGTCAAGAATTTCTTCGCACAAAGCAGGGAAATGAAAACAGCTACAATTCGAGCGATGAAATAAATCAAATCAACTTGGAATTTAAAGCGCGGTATTCCGATGTTTTCAATGCGTATAAAGGACTGATTGCTTTCCGCCGGGAAAATTCAGATTCGTTTGGTTCAAAAACTGATTGTTCTGCAAGGACAATTTTTCTGGGGCTTACAAAGTACACAGCCGGAAATTTCTGTATATATTTTAACGCCACGGATTCTTCTGCAAAAATCGATTCAGCCGGATTCCCAAATTCCATAGAAGTTTTAAGCGGAAAACCAGAGCAAAAAAATTTTGTTCCAGACACCGTGGAAGCCAAAAGTTTTGTGATTTTAAAGAAAAGCAACTGAAAATATTTTGTCATTCTTCGGATTCGACTGTGGAATTCTATGCAATAGATTTTTTTGTCAATCCCGAAGATGGCAATTTGCATTTCTGTCATTGTCGTACTTGATACGACAATCTCTTGTGTTGTCAGGGATTCCTGTGTCGGGGCACAGGAATGACATGGGGCAACTGCCATTGCCATGGTTCGCCTTAAATGTCATTGTCGGGTTTAACCCGACAATCTCGTGAATAAAACACAGATTCCCTTGCTTGGCTTCCTTGTCATTATCGCGCTTGACGCGATAATCTCTTGTTGAACAGATTTTTTTTTCACTTTTTTTGCCTTTTAAGTTGTCATTTCAAATAAACTCACTATAATTATAAATATACAATTAATTAGGAGACAAAATGAAAATTACCCACAAGTTCTTTACCCCCCCATGCAGTCGTAGCGTGCATTCTGGCACTTAGCCTTGCGTTCACATTCACTTCTTGCTCGGACGGTTCAAGCGGCTCGGACGATGACAGCGAACAGATAACAAATCCGACAAATCCCGGCACTTCCGATGGTTCAAACACAAATCCTTCACCTTCAAATCCTCCAGCACCACAAACCTACACCGTAACCTTTGACGCGAACGGCGGAAATCTTGGCGAATTGAAAAATATTACCGAAGTTGCCGGAACAGAAATCGCTCTTCCTGCTGGAACTGCGTTTACACAAGACGACTTTGACTACACTTTTGCCGGCTGGAACACAAAACCGAATGCGACCGGCAAAAACTACGCGGCTGGCGAAAAAATCACGCTGAACTCAAACTTCACTCTCTACGCAAAGTGGGGACTTGCTGCTGAGGACGCGCTCAAAAAAATCCAAAGCATTACAGAAAGCGGCGTGCATACGGTAAGCATTGTGGGAAACGTCGCGGACTATATGGCAAAGGCCGACCGAGATACTCCTTCTAAAATAGTGGATGCGCTTTTGGCGTTGCTGGAAAAGAACTTGAATGCAAGAATCATACTTGACTTGAGCGGAACTGATGACCTTACGGCGATTCCGACTTTTGCGTTCAGGGGCAATTCTAATTTTAACTGTGAAAATCTTTCGGGAATCATTCTTCCTGAAGGTGTCAGAAGCATTGGAGCATCCGCATTTTCTCAATGTGGAAATCTTGTGGATGTGGTCCTGCCAAAAAAGCTTGATTCTATTGAAGGTTATGCTTTTCTTGAGTGCTACAGTTTGTCTGAAATTGTCATTCCAGAAGGTATTTCAGAGCTTGATAACATTTTTGAAAACTGCAAAAGCCTGAAAAATGTGACACTTCCTTCATCATTGAGAAAACTTACTGCGACATTTCGGGGCTGTAGTTCACTAGAAAAAATCGTAATTCCCGAGGGAGTGGAAATTCTAGGAGATAATGTATTTACAAATTGCAGTTCACTTGTAGATGTAACGTTGCCTTCCACATTGAAAGAATTTGAAGAATCTCCTACTCCTGATGTTGGGGCAATTACTTTTTGGAATTGCGAAAGTCTTAAAAATATCGTGATTCCAGACGGTTTAACTAAACTATCAGCAGGACTTTTCTATGAATGTTCCTCGCTAGAAAGCATAACAATTCCCGCCAGCGTTACAGAAATAGGCAGATGCGCATTCGGCTCATGTGAAAAACTAAAGACAGTAAACTACAAAGGCAAAAAATCCGACTGGGAAGCAATCACCATAGACAACAGGAGTTCTGAATATGAAGACAACGCAAACATCGCGCTGTCCAGAGCAACCATAATCTGCACCGACGGCAGAATAAAACTGACTGGCGAGTAAAAGAGATTCCTGTGTCGTAGCACAGGAATGACATTGTGCTTTGTCATCCTCCGGCTCGACCGGAGGATCTCTTTTATCATTGTCGTGATTGACCTTTTTTGTCATCTTCGGGCTTGCTTCACTGCCATTGCCGGAGTTGACCATGCGGTTTCGCCTTAAATGTCATTGCCGGACTTGATCCGGCAATCTGTTGCATAAAAAAAAGTGAAAAAAATTGCAAAAAAAAAGCGTTCGGGATGTTGACATGTCCGTGTGATATGCGGTATATTGATGTCCACCTGCGGCGGTCAGCCGCAAGCTTTTTGAAAGGCATATAAAAGGGATGGACAGCAGAAGCAGGAAACGCTTATAGGAGAGCAAGTTTTGTCAGAAGTATTTATAGGCGGTCAGATTCGTAAGAGAAATGAGAGGGCCTTTCGAGGCTCTGCGTGTTTATGTAATCTCCAGCCCCTTCGGGGGCTGAGGAAATAGGCATGGAGAGTTCGATCCTGGCTCAGAACGAACGCTGGCGGCGCGTCTTAAGCATGCAAGTCGGGCGG